>JAHFUU010000404.1 GCA_023264915.1 Microthrixaceae bacterium
CGGCGGCTGCACGGGGAACCCCGAGATCTCCGCTGAGATCGTTCCACCTGTTGCGGGCTCTGCGAAGCTCGATCATGGCGTCGCGGTCAAAGGGAGCCTCTTCGTGTTCGGCCGGCGCACCAGAGCCGCTACCTGCAAGCATCGCGTCCACCCTTGACCTTGCCCTGCACATGTCTTGAGCGGCATTCGGCCTGGGCACACCCGATGGCCGACCACCACCGGCTGGAGGCTGCCGGTCCCCTCTCGTCACTTGCCACGCCCCAATTCAACCATCTCTAGGTCATTCGGCCTACGCGTACCCGGTCTTGAGGGATTCAAGTCCCAAACGGGGGCTGCGCCCCCGGCGCGCTGCCGATGAACCTGCCACCCCCGGCGGGTCAGTCACCAAGCACCAGGCGGCGTACGCGGGTCGGCCGCTCGGGGGGTGCAGAGGGAAGGTCCGGTGCCTCGGAACGGACGACGATCCGAGGACCGAGTGAGCCCCTTCGCAGGCGCGGCACCCGCACATCTGCCGCAAGGATTCTGATGTCGCTGCACGTGGCCGGTTCGGGTGACCGACCCTGCGAGGAGATGCTCTGGCAGCTGGCTCTGCCGGCCCGCTCGGGTGTTGTCGCCATCGGTGCCGCCATGCCTGTAGTCCTCGAGTCAGGTTCCGATGCCCGCTTGCCAGCAGGCGGTGATGGTCGATGATCGGGCGGATACAGCATCGACTCCACTGGTCAGCAGTCACAGGTTGCCTCTCGGGTACCAGGTCGGCGTCACGCCGCAGGCGGGAGGTGCTGAACCAGCGTCGCGGCGGGCGCGAAGAGGTCTCCCATCCCAGCCACACGCTCGATCACGGTCGGTGCTTCAAAGGACAGCGGCGCGCCGTCGGCGGCAGCCTCGACCTCTTCCCATGTGACCGGCGTCGAGACGGTCGGCCGCGACCGGGCTCTGAGCGAGTAGGCACAGACCGTCGTCTTGAAGACCGCGTTCTGGCTCCAGTCGATGAAGACCTTCCCGACCCTGAGGTCCTTTGCCATGGTGGTCAGGACAAGGTTCGGGTGCTGCTTCTCCATCAGCTGGGCCACGGCGAGGGCAAAGGAACGGACATGGTCACGGTCGTGGTCTGCGTTGAGCGGCAGGTAGACCTGCAGCCCCTTTGATCCTGACGTCTTCGGAAACAGCTCCAGATCCAACGATCCGAGAGCCTCACGCAGGTGCAAGGCGACCTCCGCGCACTCGCGCATGGCGGCCGGTGCACCAGGATCCAGGTCGAACACGGCCATCGTCGGGATGTCCATCTTGGCGGCGCGGGCCATGGGCGTGTGCATCTCGATCGCGGCGAGGTTCGCCGCCCACACGATCGACGGGACATCGCTCAGCACGCAGTAGTCGATGCCACCTGTCCCAGAGCGATCCGCTGCCGTCCTGGCGCGTCGATCGCCGCGGCCGAGTGCGGTTCGAACCCAGTCGGGCCGGTGGCCCGGGCATCGCTTCTCGAAGAACGACTTGCCCTGGACCCCGTCGGGGTACCGGACGAAGGTCACGCAGCGGTCACCGAGATGGGCCAGCATCACCGGCGCGATGCGCGCGTAGTAGTCGATCACCTCACCCTTGGTGAAGGAGGCCTCGGGGTACATCAGCTTGCCGAGGTTGGTCAGGGTGAGCCGGCGACCTTCTATGTGGACAGTCGTAGAGGTCGCCTCGGCCACTGGGCCTCCTTCGCTGGGACTTCGCCCCGGCCCTTTGAGTCATGTGACTCCGTGGGAACGGTGGGGATGGTCGACCCTCATCCAAGAGGGCGTGGTTGCCTTCGGTCATGGCTCCCCCACCGCTGTCGCGCTCCCTGGCGGGCGTGCCGGCCGAAGGCACTTCGGCTAGGCACTCTTCGCCTCGGGCTCTGGGCCCTGCGGTCCGGGGGCGGTCCCGGAGTGGCCTTCGGCGCCCTCGCCGGCCGTCTCCTCGGCGGTCGTGCCGTCCGCAGCCGTCGCCTCGACAACCGTGGGTTCGCCGGCCGTGCCGTTCCCAGCCGTCGGGTGCCTCTTGCGTGCCTCCTTTGCCGCTGCAACCGACGCTTCGAGAGCGGCCATGAGATCGACCACCTTGTCAGGTTCGGCTGCGGCTGCCGGCGCGACGAGCTGTTGGCCTGAGGCTTTGCGGTCGATCAGCTCGAGGACTGCTTCACGGTAGGTGTCGTGGAACTTGTCGGGCTCGAAGTCAGCTGCCAGTGAATCGATGAGCTGTTCGGCCATGACCATCTCCTTGTCGGAGAGCTCAATGCCCGCCAGCTCTGCCAGCTCGGGGATCGAAGAAGGGTCGTTGATCTCGTCGGCGTACACCATGGTCGACAGGACCAGGTGCCCATCCATCGAGCGCACCGCGGCGAGGTACTGCTTGGTTCGCATCACGAACCGGGCCACGCCCACCTTGTTGGTCTTGCACATGGCCTCGGCCAGCAACAGGTAGGGCTTGGGGGCACGGTCCGGTGCGAGGTAGTAGGGCGCGTCATAGAACATGGGGTCGATCTCGGCCAGATCGACGAACTCGTCGATGTCGATGGTGCGCAGGGCCTTGGGATCGAGAGCGGACAGCTCGTCGTCGGTGACGACCACGTACGCGCCGCTCGCCAGCTCGTAACCCTTGACGATCTGGTCATAGGGAACATCTTCACCTGTCTGTGCAGAGACCCGCTTCTGCTTGATACGGCTGTTGGTGCGGCTGTCGAGCTGGTTGAAGTGCACTGTCTTGCGCGAGACAGCGCTGTACAGCTTGACCGGTATGTTCACCAGCCCGAAGCTGATCGAGCCGCTCCAGATCGCTCGAGGCATAACGCTCTCCCCACGGTGAGATCGGCCTGCCAGCCCGCTGGCCAGCCCGTTCAGGCTACCGGCTCCGAAGCCCGGGCCACCGTCTCGGATTGCTGCCAGCCCATCGTCGATGGTGCTGGGGTCACCGCAACAGGGCTCGGGCCACCAGGTCGGTCCCGAAGGCACAGAGGATGGCGAGGTACAGCAGGCCCGTCGCGGACATGATCGCTGAGTACTGCTTCTCTCTGAGAGCAAGCCGCGTGATCACCGCGAGCACAAGGGTGGTCACCGCGCAGGCAAGCCAGAACCATCCAAGCAAGCCCGCGTAGCCGTCGTCGATGGTGCCGTCAATGACCGACACCATGCCGGTGGGCACCAGCAGCAGGGCTATCTCGGGGACCGCGAGCACTTGCACCCACTTCACGAGCTCGACCAGCGGGGCCCTCGGAAGGCCCGGCTGCACGAGGTACCAGTGGCCGAGCAGCATCGCATCGGTCACCGCGCCGAGGAAGGCTGCACCGACCAGGAACCGTGCAACGGCGAGCCATCCGTTCGCTGCGGGGCTCGCCGCCACAGCCGCAGCCACGAGCCCCACGGTCCCGATAGCGGGCGCGATCAGGTCCAGGGCCGGAGGGAACTCCCGCGTGGCCTCGTCGGCTTCGGGGAGCTTCCGATCGACCCCGACCATTGCCGCGACGCGGGCCGCTCGCTGCTCGCGGAGGGCACGGTGCCCCGTCACGCCTGCTCGGCGCGTCATGACCGACACCGCGAGCACCGCTGCCGCGGCGAGG
>JAHFUU010000405.1 GCA_023264915.1 Microthrixaceae bacterium
GGCCAAGCGGAGGCGAGCCGACGCGCGGGAGGCGCTGGGGATCCTCCGGGAGGCGGCTGCCAAGGCACAGGTCGAGTTCGACAAGGTCCTCGCTCGTCAGAAGATGGCCGAGGCCGAGCTGAACGTGGCGCGCGAGTCCTCAGGGGCGATGCTCCGGCTGGTGGTCGACGAGACCGAGGCCGAGCCTCAGATCGACATCGGCGAGGTGTTGCGCCAGCGAGCCGAGCTCACGGGCAAGATCGACGCCGCCGAGGGTCGGATCGCCGTGATCGCTCGCGGGCTCGAGGAGCTCTCAGCCATCGACACCCGGCCCCTCAGCGTGCTTCTGGATGCCATCCACAACCCCCAGCCGATCGAGTACGTGCCCTCCGAGCGAGCGCACGAGCTGGCCGACGAGGTGATCGACCTCGAGCGCAGGGTGGCTGACCTCGAGGCCGAGCTCGACAAGCGAGGCCTCGCCTCAGGCGCGGCGCTCAAGCAGCTCGAGGGCTCGCGCCAAGAGCTTGCCAACGCCGAGAAGGCCATGCGCAAGCCGGAGCTCACCCCAGAGGACGTGACCGAGCTCGAAGCGGCGCACGAGGCCGTCCTCGATGCCGAGACCAAGGCGGGCGGTGCGTTCAAGCGCGGTGGCCAGAAGCGTCTCGACCAAGCCATCAACCGCCAGCAGGAGGTCCTTGACCGCATCGGGTTCCCGACCTGGAGCGCGTACGTGATGGGTGCCGGGCTGCTCGCGATAGACCATGCTGCCGAGATGCGCCTCGAGAAGGCCCGCAGCGACATGGAGGCGGCCGAGGCACACTGGGGCCATGTCTGTGAGGAGATCGAGGGCAATCCCGAGCACAGGCACCTGCTCGACCGTCTCGAGGAGGTCTACCTCGAGGCGTTCGATCTCCTGGGCGGTCAGGAACCAGAGGATCTCGAGGCTGCCCTGCGCGAGCTTCAGGTACCGAAGCGTGAGGTCACCAACGAAGAGCTCGTGGATGCGCTCGCCTACCAGCTCGAGCTGGTAGGGCTGCAACTTCCCGAGGGCGCCGGCGCAGACCTGACGATCATGGCTGCCGAGGCCTTCATCGACGAGGCCTCAGCCATCTACAGCCGCATCGCGGAGCTTCGCGACGAGCGGGCAACGATCGAGGCCGAGGCCGCGGTCGCGCGCGGCTTGCTTGGAGAGCTGCCAGAGGTCGATGCCTCCCTGATCGAGGCTCAGCCCGGCGAAGAGCCTGATGAACCCGGCGGCGGCGGGTCCCAGGCCGACCCGTGGGGCACCTTCGAGACCGCCGCACCCGAGGGGGCCGCGCAGCCACCGTCCCGGTCTGGCTTCGAGCCCTTCGATCCGTCTGATCCGTTCGGGTTGAACGTCCCAGCCGAGCAAGCCGCCGACGAGCCGCCCGGCCAGGAGCAACAAGATCAGGCAGGCGCGGTCGCCGGGGAGATCACGGATCAGCCTCGAGGCGAGGGGGCCGAGCCGGCAGAGGGTCGAGGTCCAGGCGAGATCGATTCGGATCTGGAGCACCTGCGGGTGGCGCTCGACGAAGCGAACGAAGAGGTTGCCGAGTACACCGAATGGGTCGAGTCCCGCGAAGCTCTCGTCGACGCCGCCTTGACGGTGGAGACCGTCGCGGCCAGCCGGCTCATGAAGATCGCCGCTGACCTGATGGACCAGCTCCGCGACGAATCCGAGGGCATCCTGACCAGGGGCGGGGCCTCGGACACCTACGACCCGGCGACCGGCGTCATGTCAGATGCCCCTGCAAGCGACAACGGCAGCTCACCGCCGGCGGCGCCACCCCGGGTCGAGGATGTCGAGGGATACCTGGCCGACCGCATCGCCACGCAGCGCCACGTGTCCTATGCGGGGTCCGTACCCCTCGTGCTCGACGATGCACTCTCGGGCCTCGAAGCACCTGATGTCCGCGAGGTGCTCGACTACCTCCAGAGCGCCTCTGACACGGTGCAGGTCATCTACCTGACAGACGACGCCGGCGTGGCTGGCTGGGCCGAGCAGATCGGGTTTCAGCGGGCTGCTGTGGTGCCGGCTCCCCCTGGCTTCGGCTGAGGGCTCTCAGGCTGCGCCCGACAGCTCAGTTGCCTACCATCTCATGGGCACACCCCTCACGATGATCTTGCCGACCTGGAGGTTCTGTGCCTGCGATCACACAAGACGCCATCCGTGAGCTGGCCGCGTTCCGAGGCGACCGAGCCCCGGTCACGAGCTGCTACCTGAACGTGGACGGCCGGCGTCTGGCCCGGCGAGAAGACGTCGAGCACGAGCTCGAGCGAGTCCTGAGAGAGGCGCGCCGGCGCGGCAACGGTTCCCAGTCTTGTGCCCGCGACTTCCAGCTGATCGAGGACTACGTGCGAGGAGGCTTCGATCGCTCCAGCACCAGGGGACTGGCGATCTTCTCCTGCAGCGAGCACGGGCTGTGGCAGGTGGTGCCGCTTCCGGTGCCCGTGCGGAGCCGGGTCGTCGTCCAGGACGCGCCGGCGGTCGGCCAGCTCGAGCTCGTCGTGAACGAGTTCAACCGCTTCGGGGTCCTGCTCGCCGACCGGCAGCGGGCGCGCATGTTCGTGTTCGAGATGGGTGATCTGACCGATCACTCGGAGCGCTTCGACGAGCTGCCCCGCGACTACGACGCGCGCGGTGAACGCGACCAGGGTGACAAGCAGTCCCACGTCGATGCCCTGACCAGCCAGCACCTGAGGCGAGCTGCCGGCGTAGCGTTCGAGGTGTTCCAACAGCGTGGCTTCGAGCACCTGACCATAGGCTGCCCAGATTCGATCCTGGGCGAGATCGAAGGGTACCTGCACCCGTACCTCCGCGAGCGGCTTGTGGACAGGATCAGCCTGCCCACTTCGGCTTCGCTCGACCAGGTCCGCCAGGCTGCGATCGACATCGAGATCGAGGTCGATCGCGACGAGGAGGCTGCGGCCGTAGAGCGTCTTCGATCGGCGGTTGCAACCGGCAAGCGGGGCGTAGCTGGACTCGATCCGGTTCTCGAGGCGCTTGGCGCGCACCGTGTGCAGTCGCTCCTCGTCTCTGACGGGTTCTCCCAGTCGGGCTGGCGGTGCGGCGATTGCGGTGCGCTGCGCACCCTCGGGCGCCAATGCCCGGGATGTGGCAGCGAGATGCATCAGATCGAGGACGTCGTCGAGGAGGCACTTGATGAGGCGCTGCGGCAATCCTGCGCGGTCCGCGTGTGCGTCGGCAACGCGGACCTGGACGTGCTGGGCCGAATAGGCGCCCACCTCCGCTACTGAGGCATGCCTCGAGCAGTGGCCGGTGTCGACATCGGCGGAACCAAGATCTACGGCCGCCTGGTCGATCCAGAAGATCCACTCGGTGTGGTGGCCGAGGCGCGGGCCGCCACCCCTCGAGGGGGCCCCAAGATCGATCTCGCGCTGCACGACCTTCTCGACCGCCTTGCCCCCTCAGGGGGCGGGGGCTTCGATGCCATCGGTGTCGGTGTGGCCGGGCTCGTCGACCACGGGGGTGTGCTGCGCTTCGGCCCCAACCTGCCGGATGCGCTCGACTACGAGGCCGGACCGGGGCTCCGTGACACTTGGGGTGTACCGGTCGTGG
>JAHFUU010000406.1 GCA_023264915.1 Microthrixaceae bacterium
GCCTGGCTTCAGCGAAGGGCTCACGATCCCTGAGCCCTTCGAGCCCTGGCTCGACTTCCTGCGAGCCAACGGTCACCGTTTCGCTGACGGGCCCGAGTCTGCATTCGACCCGGATCCGGCCTTTGACACAGATGGCCGCGGCTCGACGTGGGCACCCACGATCTTCCCCGCTTCGCACAGCATCAGCGCCTTCTTGACCGACGCGGTGCTCGGCTACCTGCGACAGGCTGACGATGGATGGTTCGTGCACGCGAGCTACCTTCGTCCCCATCCACCGTGGCGGGCGACACGCGAGCACCACGATCGCTATGACCCGGCCAGCGTCCTTCCCCCTCGAAGGCTCAGCTCGGTCGACGACGAGGCGGCGCGCCACCCGTTCCTTGCCGGCGCGCTGACGCTGGACATCGTTCGAGCGCCTGAGGATGACCTGGAGATGCGCCAGCAGGTGGCCACCTACCATGCCTTGATGAACGAGGTGGACGAGCAGATCGGCGCCCTGCTCGATTGGCTCGAGTCCACGGGTCATGTCGACGACACGCTCGTAGTGCTCGCGTGTGACCACGGTGAGCAACTCGGTGACCATTGGATGGTAGGCAAGCTCGGCTGGTTCGACGAGTCCTACCGGATCCCCCTCATCATCTGCGACCCACGCCCCGAAGCAGACCCGACGCGGGGAACCTCAGTCGAGGCCTTCAGCGAGAACGTGGACATCATGCCCACGATCCTGGACTGGCTCGGCCTCGATCAGCTGCCCCTGCAATGCGACGGTCAGAGCCTGATGCCCTTCGTGCGCGGCCGGACGCCTTCGAGCTGGCGGGATGAGGTCCACTTCGAGTTCGACTTCCGCATTCCCCAGCTGCTGCCACATCCACTCGGGATGCGCATGGATAAAGCAGTTCTGAGCGTCGTTCGCACTGCTGAGCACAAGTACGTGCACTTCCCAACGCTGCCATGCGTCCTCGAAGACCTCACCGAGGACCCGTGGGAGATGCGCGACGTCAGTTGCGAGCGTCACTACAGGGACGAGCTGATTGCGATGAAGGATCGGATGATCAACTGGCGCATCGAGCATGCCGAGCGCACCCTGGCGGGATTGTTGCTCACTCCCTCAGGTGTCTTCGAGGGGCGCGACTGGCCCCGCTAGCACCACGGCGCTCCGGTCGAGGGGCCGGTGGTCAGCGGCGCCGCTTGGCCGCCGCCGATGAGCCTGGCGAGCCGAACAGCGGCGACGAGCCGGTTGCCTCCTCGATGGCCTTCTTGAACGCAGTGTGACGCGGATACCGGTCGCGAACGTCCAAGATGCGCTGGCGCGCCCGGTCGTCGCTGCCTGACATGGCGATGACCTCAGCACTCGCCACCACGAGCTTGGCGACCCGGGGGTAGACCTCCCGCTGCTTGGCTGACAGGACCTCATCGACCTCGTCGTCGATCGAGGACATGGCCGCGGCCATCCGTGTCAGCAACGTCGACCGGTCGAGGCCACCGGCATCTGCGGCAAGTACGGCGGTGATCTGCTGCTTCAAGACGGTGGCGCCGCGCCGAGCGGCGGTGGTCGTCTCCGCCGTGATGGCATCGACCCGCGTGCTCTGAGAACCGGGAAGCCGAAGCTGGGCGCCGGGCGCGTCGCCGAGGGCGGCCACCTTCGTCGACACCTGCTTGGACAGGAGGCATCTCGTTTCGGTCGGCGGCCATTGAGGGCAGCACGAAGCAAGCAGCAACGGGATGATCAGTGGGCGGGGATCATCGAATCGCCAAGAGGAGCGGCGCTCTGAGTCGAGCAGGCAAGCCGCTTCATCGATCCTTCCGGCCGCGACATGAAGTGCTGCGAGAGGCAGTGCCTCGTCACGACCCGCAAGACCCTCGGGCCTCTTGCCGGCAATCCAATCGCTTTGCTCTGCGAGCTTGAGCGAGAGGGCGTCCCGGGTGGTGGCTGGTGATTCGGAACGACGTCGTTGCCTTCTGCCAGGGGATGCCGTCTGCAGCTCCGGGCTGTGCTGGATCGTGTCCTGGATCGCGGCGACGAGAAGGCAGAGGCGGGAATGGGAAGGTCCGCACCGGAAGGCCAGCTTGCAATGTTCGAGCGCGATCTCAGGATCGGTTCGAGCGGCCACGGTTCCCACGAGATCATGGACCTCGGCTTGGAGGGCGCCACTCAGCTTGTGGCCCGACGCCTCGCTGGCTGCGGCCGTCACCTCGTCGAGGGATCGCGTCTCGGCCATGGCCTGCAGCCAGCGCAGCCAGAAGCGCGGGTTCCGCGCGCCGTCCGTGCGCGCGAGGGCACCGAGACTGTCCACGCCCCCGCTCATCTCGGCCGCCTCAGTCAGGTAGTCGTCACGTCGCGACGTGAAGGTTGGATCCTCGACGGATCGCAGCGCCTGGATCCAGCCCTCCAAGAACTCGGGGAGATCCCTGATCTTGTTCCGCCGCGCCTTGACGATCGCGGTGAGGCTTGCGGACTCTGGGTTGCCCGCATCGATCCCGGCGAGAGCCCGCGCCGCGTTCAGAAGCATCTCGCTGCGTTCCGTGGCGGGAGTCGTCTCATAGACAGCACGCAGGTATCGCGACTTGGTTCGCTCGATGTCGACCTCGATGACGCGCCACGGGCTGATCCCGTAGTCCCACAGGTCCTCGTCGGCGAGCTGCCGGAGCAGTCGCCCATAGGCGATCGAGGCCGTGACGAGGTCACCCTGGGCGAAGAACTGGTCGGTCTCCCTGACGAGTGCTTCGAACTCGACCTGCCAGGACGGATCGTCGTCGTAGTAGTCGTCGTCATCGTCCTCCCACCAGTCCCTGTCGTGCCTGTAGGGCCACTGGTCCTCGTCGCGTTCGAACTCGCCTGACTCGATCCGTCCCAACAGGTTGTCGATGCCGGACAGGAGCAGCACGGCCGGGTCAGGGGTGCCGTCCCCGGCAGGCAGGTCGGTGCCGAGCGATCCGGGTGGCACCCCGAAGGCATGCTCCAGGTCTGACGGGTCCGGGACGAGGCCTCTCGCGACGAGGTCGATGATGCCGACCCTGAGCTGACGGGTGTTCAGGGTTTCAAGGTGGGCACACAGCTGAACCAGCCTGCTGTCGGCCCTGGAGGTACCAGCCATCCCGGGATGGTGCCACATGCCCGAGCGGAGCTGCGGATCCAAGACCCGCGCGTCTCCAAGAACGGACGGTCAACCCTCTCCGTCGGGGGTGCCATGGTGCTCGAAGCTGGTTCCGTGGGCACCCCCACAGCCGCTCACTCTGAGCACAGGAGAGCTGAGAGTGCCTCCCAGCCAACAGTCGCTGGACCGAGGACCGCTCGCTTCGCATCGGTGGGGCTGCCAGCATGGGGCGATGCGACGCGACCTGGTGGCGGTGAACACAGCTCCGGATTCTGAGAACCGGATGCACGGCGAAGAGGCGCGCAGCTATGGATTCGAGTCAGGCCTCGTCCCCGGCGTGGATGTCCTGGGCTACATGGTCCATGAGGCCGTCGAGCGCTGGGGCGTTCGCTGGCTCGAGGGTGGTCACATGCGTGCAGCACTGAAGGCGCCGGTCTATGACGCCGAGCCCGTCACGGTTGTCGCCG
>JAHFUU010000407.1 GCA_023264915.1 Microthrixaceae bacterium
AGCACCTGAAGGACCCACGATTCCAATCGACTCGCCCGCCTTGACGTCCACACTAACAGCACTAAGCGCCACCCGGTTTCCATCATACGAATATGCAACGTCAGTGAGACGGATAGATTCAAGCTGCCCGATAGACTCATCCCCAAATCTATCTTGGTTCATTTGCCAGCGGTTGATATCCCCTTCTATCTGGTCAATGGAAGGAAGCATTGATCGAATATTGGCATAGGCGCCCTGAAGGCCTTGCCCATAGGCAAGAGCTCGGTACAGCAACAGAATAATGGCGGCGAGAGACACTAGGCTCTCGCCCCCAAATTCATAAATCGAAATCAGTCCGACAGTCACCAAGACAAGAGCCACGGCCTGGTAGAGGGGAGGCACAATTTGCGTCATGGTCACATTCCGCCGGAGTTCAAGAGCATTCTTCTCGACAATTTCACTCGCCTGTTCAGTGACAGCATCCCCGACACCGAAGACCATGATCTCCTGTGCATTCTCGACGACGTTGTGTAAGACTGAGCCGACTTCCTTCTGGCTTATTGCGGCACGACGGGACCACCTTTGCGCGATTCGGCTCACGGGGCGCAAGGCAGTATAGAGGACGACAAGGCTCGCTACGATCGCTGCCGCGGCTACGGCACTCACGACAACCGCTGTCGCGAGAAATGCTGCGATGGTGATCACCTGACCGATAGCCTGACTAGCAAACTGGATCAATTGGCCGACTTTGTTCACTTCTAGCCCGACGGTCGATTGAAAGTGACCATGGCGCTCGGCTGCCTCAGTGGACCAATTCGCGTTAAGAAAGGAGGCGACCCCCCGTAGGCGTAGGCTGACGAGCGCCTCCTCACTCATCTTGGGTGCGAGCCAGGCCGCAATACCTTTCACCATTAGAGAAACAACAACCGCAGCTAGGAGCACACCGAACAGGACAGGAACCGGGACAGTATGGGACCCCGTCGGCCCAGCATCGAAGCCCACCGTCGACTGGTGCGCGGCGATGGCGCTGGCGATCTGGACTAGTAAGACCAAGACGAAAGCCTCGAGGAAGCCGCTGATTGAGTAGCTGAACACGAGCGCTGCCACTCGACGAGGTGTCGCCGTCAGAAGAGGTCGGACCTTCGACACTATCGATCGGATCGACTCCGATTCCTGTTGAGCTGGCCCTTTCGGGGCTGAAAGGACGCTATTCATTCGTCACCGGTGAGGCTTGGGCGTAGTTTAGGTGGCGGTGTCACTTCTGTTTCCTGATGGGCGACGCGTCGAAGGGCTTATCAGGGCGGCGTGGCAGCAGGGGTGCGGCTAACGACGACGCCATGACTTCTGGGTGTGGAGTCGCCAGTTGTTGGCGGTCAGGGGAGGAATCGGCACTCTATCTTGATCTCTCTTTGGGCTGCCAGGCCGGTAACGAGGCACTTCGGATCTGAGTTGGGAATGTCATCCCTGAAGGAGCGCTACCTGTCAAGCTGTCTCGGCGTAGCCGAGTCCTTTGATCGGTCGGGTGTGGTCGGGTGTGGGTGGACGATCGGTGGTGTGGATATACGCGTAGATGGCCCCGCGGCCTGTTGGTCGGGGGCGGAGGGCGGTCAAGGCCGGCCGGAGGCCGCCCGGAGGGGAAGCCTTGACGGCCCTGTCAGTGGCGGAGTCGACAATGGTGGGCGAACCGCCGTCAGGGGTTCGTGGGTGCCTGGATCGTTGGGTCAGGTCGGGTGCGCCTCCGGGGGTGGGTGGTCAGAACGCGGTGGGCCCACTTCAGGTCCCGGTCCGATGCCGGGTGCAGCAGCCCGTTGCTCGGGTGCTGGTCATCCCTACGCAAGCGTCGAGGCGAGCATGAAGTGGTGCGGCCGCAGCCAGGCGGGCTCAATCAAGTGGGCGGCCGTCGAGTGAGGCCATGACAATCAACGAGCTCGCGGCCTGGCCGCGTCCGAGCGAGGTCACGCCGTCTCGGCGAGGCAGCGGATGTCGCCGTCGCGCAGGCCGTAGTAGACGAGGGTGACGATCTTGCGGGCGACCGCCACGCGGGCGATCTTGGTGTTGTTGCGCCGCTGGGCGATGCGGCGGAAGTCCGAGCGCAGGAAGTCACCGGTCTTCTGGGCGGCTTCCACGGCGGCCCACCGCACCAGCTTCGAGCCCTGCTTGGGGATCGGTCCTTTGATCACGGTCGTGTCCGACTCGCGGTGGGTGGGGGTGAGCCCGGACCACGAACACAGGTGCCGCGCCGTGGGGAATCGTTCAACCTCGCCGATCTCGGCGACGAACACCGCTCCGAGCACGGGACCGACGCCGGGGATCGCCTGGATGGCGTTCCATCCGGTGTGCCCGGCCAGCGCGGTGTTGACCTCGCGGGCGGCCATGTCGATCTCGCGGTCATAGATCTCGATGAGGTCGCGTAGCGACTCGACCCCGATGGTGTAGGCCCGACCGAGGGGCACCTCGTCGAGTAGGCGCTGGCCGCCCACACCGAACAGATCGCTGACCGGGACGCGCACGCCTCTTTGGCGAGCACCGCGCGGACTTGGGCCTTGAGCCCCGAGCGCAGCGCCACCAGCTTGGCGCGGTAGCGGACCAGCTCGCGCAGCTCCCGGGTCGCCGGCGGAGCGATCCACGCCTCAGGCAGCCGACCCAGCCGCAAGATGTCGACCAGATCGGTGGCGTCGGTCTCGTCGTCCTTGCGGCGCCGGTGCCCCCAGTTCAACCCGAGCGGGTGAGCGAGATGCACCGTCGCTCCGAGCTCTTGGAGCACATCGACCGCCCCAGTACCAGCCGTAGGTCGCATCGAGCACCACCGCGGGGTGCTCGCCGGCCTTGGCGACCTCGGCCGCCAACGCGATCGGGTCGGTGCAGGTCGATTCCGACATAGGGTCGTTGTTTCAGTAACGAGTTAGCGCGTCGCGGGGTGTGGGTTGGGTGTGGCTACTTTGGGACGACGGTCCAGGTGGGCGGGTAGAGGCGTTGTTGGTCTTGGGTGACGTGGTAGTCCCAGTAGGCGTCGAAGTCTCCGGAGAGGTGGGTGGCTCGGAGTTGGAGCATGGCTTCGGCCATGGGTTCTGTCCATCGCATGCCTGATCGTTCCATGCGGTCCTTGATGAGGTTCTTGCATGCGCCTTCGACTGATCCGCTGGCGATGGGCCAACCGTTGGTCATGTAGAGGTCGTATCGCATGCGGTCGCGGTTGCTGTAGTAGTACGCGGCGACGCCGAGGATCACCTTTCGTTTGTTGCCCTTGATCCCCTGTTTCGTGACGATCTGCTTGATTCCCTTGACGACTTGGCTGACTTGGCCGTTGAGGATGCCTAGTGCTCGTTCACGGACGAACGCTTCGGCTTGAGCGGTGCCCTCGCCGTGCAACGCGTGAGCGACGGTCCAGAGCTTTTCGAGGACGTGGAGCAGGTCAAGGATCAAGGTGACGTTGTCGAACAGTTTCTCGACGCGTTTGCTGGAGTCGGCTTTCGCACATTCTCGGCGGCGCTTACACGCTGACATGGACCTCACGCGGCGACGGCGAGAGCTTCCACTATTACCTTGACGGTTTGGGTGTCGAGGGGCGCTCCACCCGATGCG
>JAHFUU010000408.1 GCA_023264915.1 Microthrixaceae bacterium
ACGAGCCGCCACAGCCGGGACGCGTTGTTGGGCCTGTCAGCCTCGCCTAGAGAGTGTTGCCCACCGCCAACTCCCTCCGATGCCGCATCGACGACTGGATCAGTGGCGTGACCGATGCCGGCGGCCGGATCGGATGCTGGTGCGCTCGTCGGTTCGTCCGCGGGCGAAGCCTCCCTCGGTGATGAAGCTCCCCGTGGCATCGGCCCGACCGTACCAGCGCCTGCGATCACGCTGATGATCCCCTGCTTGCGTGCTGATGTCCTTGGTGGCCGGCCCGAGGCAACCTTGCCTCCGATGAGGTATCGCCGCGAGGACCAAGGCCGGCCGCTCGGCTGAACCGGGAGACCGCGAGTCCGGGCCCGGTGGAAGCTGACCAGGTGTCAGCATCCGGGCGCCCCGTGAAGATGAGCGATCGCTACTCCCGAGCGGGCCACATCGGCCGATCGACACACCTGGCACCGAGACTGACCCGTGCGGATGGGCGACGGTCCGTCAGCGGAACGCGACGATGATCTCTTCGGCGAACTGGTCGATGCTTGCGAGCTTGGTGTCGAGTGCGCCAGGGTCGCCGCCATAGAAGTACCACGGTGCGGTGATGATGTCGGTGACGCCGATGCTCGCGAGCTGCTCGACTGCCGAGACCTCAGGCATGACGAAAGGTGTCACGGCGACCTTGAAGCCCTCGATCGGCCTGCCGTTCTCACGAAGAAGCTCATGCACGGTCGAGATGTAGGTGGCCAGGTCGTCAACAGAAGCGAGAGCCGAGATCCAGCCATCACCGCGCGAGGCAGCTCGGCGCAGAGCGGGCTTCGAGTGTCCTCCGACGTAGATGGGGATGGGGTCTGGTGCGACCGGTGACAGCTGGAGTCGACCGAAGCTGTAGTGCGGGCCGCTGTGCGAGACCATCTCGTTGGCGCTGGTGGTCAGGCGCAAGACCTCGATGATCTCGTCGAGTCGCTGGCCCCTTGTGGCCATGTCGGTGTGGAGCCATTCGAACTCTTCGGGGATCCAGGACATGCCCACGCCGACCGCGATCCGCCCCGGGTACATGGCTGCTGCCGAGGAGAGCGTCTTGGCAAGCAGCAACGGCTCTCTCAACGTCGCCTTGATCACGTTGGTGTAGAAGTTGATCCGGTCCGTAACAGCGGCCATCGCGGGGATGGCCACCCACGGGTCGACAAACGGCTCATCCGGGCTCCAGAACCGTGACCCGTCCGAGGTGTAGGGGTACTCGGCGCTCACGGTTTCTGGGTAGAACACGGCATCTGGCATCGCCACCGCGTCCCACCCGGCTCTCTCTGTGGCACGCGCGATGTCAAGCAGCTGGTCTGGTTGGCACATCGCCGCCGCAACGGTGAAGTCCATCAGGTGAGACCTCTTGCAACCCGGTCCTCGTGGATCAGTGCGAGGAAGGTCCACAATCCTCCCGCGAAATCACCCATCGCGAACACGAGCACCACTGCCGGGATCCACCCCGCCAGGGTGAACGCGCCGAGCACGAACGGCACCGATAGCCGGGTCACGGCGGTGAGGCGGAAGAACGGTGTCGTACCCAGCTTCCCGAGGTTCACGTAGTACCAGCCGAGGAAGGTGACCACCATGCCCAGGACCCGCAGCCAGCCCGCGCCATCCTCTGCCAGACCGAACAGGCGGAGTGCGACCTGAGGAGCAAAGATCAAGAACAACCCGTCGAAGACCACGTACCAGCCGAACAGGAACATCGACTTGGCTGACGGCGACATCTCACCGAGGGGTGGCCCGGTCAGAAGCGGAGGCCTCCACAACGAGCCTTCGGATCGAGCTCGATATGCCTCATCGCTCGTGGGCTGTGCGCCGCCGACCGAGGTGTCGGAACGCATCTGAGGCTGGATGCTCGGTTCTGATCCCACGAGGTGTCACGCTAGCGCGCAGCCCCCGGAGTGGCGGCGCTTGCCTCGTGACATCGACAGTCGCTGCCAGCCGACAAGCGCCTTGCATCGACAATTGCTGCAAGGCAAGCGCGTGGCATCGACAACTCGTCGGTGACCGAGCGATTCGTGATCTGTCAAAGGGCATGCTGAGCTTGAGCGGCGGTGGCAGCGCCTTGGTAGCGTTTGGGCCGCGGGCGTCTTGATGAAGAGGGGGAAAGGCGCACGAATCGTGACCGTTCGCGAATCACCTATCGATGATGAACGCGGCGTCCTTCGTTCTCGGCGAGCGCGGGCCGCTGCTCCGGGGCGCGTGGGCTCATGAGCATCATCACCGGTAGGCCAGTCGCGGACTGGGAGTCCGGAGCTGAAGGTGATGGCGGGCTCCCCTTGCTGCCCCGGGGTGAGCTTGGCGATCGGGCCCAGCACGAAGAGGATCCCGGGCAGTCGAGCGTGCAGGGGTTCGACGAGTTCCCCGGTGCCACCAAGGATGGGCGGTCACCGTCGCGTGTCTTGCTCGGGCAGCGCGTCCGCGCTCTGGATGGGCTCCGCGGGATGGCGGCCGGTGCTGTTGTCGTGTTCCATCTCGGCTTCATCAACGGGGGCTGGTTGGCGGTTGATCTGTTCTTCACGCTGTCCGGGTTCCTCATCACGGCCCTGCTGCTGAGCGAGTGGGGGTCTGCAAACCGGATTGCCCTGGGTGGTTTCTGGGGTCGGCGCGCGAGACGCCTGCTGCCGGCGCTCGCCCTGCTACTTGGTCTTGTCGCGGTGCTCGCGTCGGTCGCTGGCAGCGTGCCGGCAACGCTTCACCGCCAGACTTGGAGCACGGCCCTGTATGTCTCCAACTGGACAGCGGTCTTCTCGCCCCAGTCCTACTGGGATCTGTTCACCAACCAGAGCCCGCTCGAGCACACCTGGAGCCTGGCGATCGAGGAGCAGTTCTACCTCGTGTGGCCACTGGTCTGCTTCATCGTGTTGAAGCTGGGAAAGGGTCGCACGGGTGCGCTGGCGGCGGTCACCGCGGCCTTGCTGGCCTCGTCGTTCGCTGCGATGTGGTTCCTCTACACCCCAGGCGATGACACGAACCGTGTGTACTTCGGCACTGACACGCGAGCAGCTTCGATACTGGTCGGGGCGTTGCTCGCATGCTGGATGGTGCGACGTCACATGAGCCGCCCTCAGGGCACAGCCAGCTGGCCTGAGCTGTCTTTGCGTGCACGAACAGCTCGCGTGAGTCTGGAGGTGGCGGCGGCGGTTGCACTCGTTGGGCTCGGCTGGGCTTGGGTCACGACCGAAGGCTCCAACCCGCTGCTGTACCGCGGCGGCCTGCTGGCGCATGCCGTGGCGGCGGCTCTGATCATCGCCGCTGCCGTCAACCCCATACGAGGTCCGTTGGCTCGCGCCCTCTCGTTGACGCCGCTCGTGTGGCTGGGCGTCATCTCCTACGGCGTCTACCTGTTCCACTGGCCGGCCATCTGGTGGCTCACCCCCGAGCGGACCGGCATCGACGGGGCAAGCCTTGCGGTGCTCCGGGTGCTCGCGACGCTGGTCATCGCGACTGCTTCCTGGTTGCTGATCGAACGGAACGTGTTGCGGGGGCGGATCCCCCTTCCCCGGGCTCTGCCTGTCGTCGCTGTCTGCGGCGC
>JAHFUU010000409.1 GCA_023264915.1 Microthrixaceae bacterium
GAGCCGGCATCACTCCCGAGGCCTTCACATCGAACATGGCTGCGCAGCCATACCAGAGGATCAAGGGAACGACCGAGAACGGTCACGGTGAGCTCAAGATGTCCGGTGGTGTCTCGTATTTCGCTCAGCCCTATGTCATCACCGCGGAGAACGCGGATGGCACCACAAGTCGATTCACGACAACGTTCCTGTTCGTCTTCGAGGCCGGTGAATGGCGATTAGCGTCCACAACTCCACCAGAACCGCAGCCCTAGCCCTCGTCGTCGTTCTGGTCGCATGCTGTTGTGACCGACGGCCCGCCGGCGATGACGAAAATGGCATCCCCTACGCCCGCATCAGCCGCGAGTTCGTTTGCGGGCGCGCCGAAGCTCAGCTCCGTTACCCCAACGCCACCGAGCTCACACCCATTGCACGAGAGGAGACCTTCTCCGCCTCGGCGAGATGCGGGGCGGTGATGTCAACACCCGATGATCAACAGCTCGTCTACGACTGGTACACGAAGCAGCTCCAGGACCGTGGCTACAAGTTCACCGGTGTCGGCAGTGGCGGGCCGAACGTCTTCAACCTCCATTTCCAGAACGGCAAGAGCTGCCGTGAACTGGCGAGTATTGCCGTGGACAGCCCGCGTGCACTCCTGGCGAACGGTGTCATAACCAGCGTGCCCAAGGGCGCCAAGACCATCTTCGAGTATGACTACTCGATCGTCCCATCCAACCAGCAGCCCGAATGCCGGACGCCCCGACCAGTCGAGCGTCCCCCTCCGACCACCTTCCCGCTGACCGAGACGACGACCACGCGCTGAACATGGGTGGCTTGCTGTATGTGTTCGAGGAGGGCGAGTGGCGATTCGCCTCAACCACACCTACGCCTCGCCCCAGTCCGACGCGACCTGGCGTCCTTCCTCCTCGCGGTCCCTCAGGATCCCCCCTTCCCTGCGGTGTGCGACGCCCACCTCCGCGAGCTCGTCGACCGCTACGGGCCCGATGTGCTGTGGAACGACATCGCGATGCCTGCCGCCGTGGACCTCGACTCGTTGTTCGCCCACTACTACGAGGCTGTCCCCGAGGGCGTCGTCAACGACCGGTGGGTGCAAGGGCGCCTCGGTGGGAGCACCGTCGCGACGATCCTGCGCGGCGTGAGCTGGGGGCTGGAGAAGGCATGGCCGGTGATCCCGGCGCGCTACAAGTCCCTCGAGCTCAGCGGCAAGCCTGAGGATCCCGCTCGAGCCGCGCGCCCCGATGCCTCGGGCCCCGGCAACCGCTCGCGCGGCAACCGCTCGCGCGGCGGGCCGCTCAGGCCCCGGCACCTCGACTTCACGACACCGGAGTACGCCCAGCACCGCGGGATCGTCTCGCGCAAGTGGGAGGCCACCCGCGGCGTCGGGCACAGCTTCGGGGCGAACCGCAACGAGCGGCCCGCAGACGTGCTGACGTCAGCCGAGCTGGTTCGCTCGTTCGTGGACATCGTCTCAAAGGGCGGCAACTTGTTGATCGGGATCGGCCCCGAGCCGGACGGGTCGATCCCCGGTTGGCAACAGGCTCCGCTTCGTGGCCTTGGCGAGTGGCTCTCAGTGCACGGCGACGCCATCTTCGGAACCCGCCCGTGGGTCGTCGCCGAGGGCCGCACCGCGGAGGGCACACCTGTCCGGTTCACCTGCTCGGAGGCGATGTTGAACGTCGTGCTCACAGAGGGGCCACCCTCGCGGACCGTCACGTTGTGGGGCGTCGACGGCCGGGGTGTGAGCGACGTGGAAGTGCCCGGCATAGACGCGACGACCTGGAACCTCGACGAGGGGAACCACGTCGTAGTGAACCTCCCCGAGCGGTTCGCGCCGGTCCCTGCCCTGTCGATCCGCCTCGAGTGCGAAGATCCGATGGCCATCCACACGAGCTGACCCTTGCCCTGACGGGCTTCGACTGCCTCGCAGCGCGCATGGCCGAAGTGACATCCTGCGTGATCACCCGACAGTCACGGTCGACGGCGTGAGGGCCGCAGCCGCCCACGGCGCGCTGCTCGCACGCGACGAGCTGCTCCCGCTGGCTTCCCACGACTGAACCTCGACGAGAACCTGCCAGAGCGGGTGCGTCGGACTCAGGTCTGATCGAGGGGAGGGAACCTCTACTACCCCCAGTGGCCTCGACTGATGCGGGTACGAGTGCTTGATCTGGTCCTCGTGTTGTGAGAGCCTGTCGCTCCTAGCGGGGAGGTCGGTGATGAATCGGGTGATTCGGGTGTCGAGGCGGGTCGGTTCGGCGGTGCTGGCGTGGGTGTTGTGGGTTCTGGTGGTGCCATCGGTGGCCTCCCCGGCAACCGCATCCATCCCGACGTCGGCTGAGTTGCCGGCCTCCGCGGTGACACCCCAAGCGCCTGGGGGGGGGCTCCGTCGATTGTTGATCTGGGTGTTCCGGCTGCCCCGGGTGAGTCGCTGAGCCTGGTCAGCCAGAACGACGTCTCTGATCTGTTGATACAGGGCAGCGTCGAGGTGATCGTCGACGGCGATGGTTGCCCTTGTAGCTTCTCGGTGCCGTCGCGGGCTTGGTTGTGGCGGCCCGGGACCGGTCCTGTGGAGATCACCGGTCAGGCCGGCAACGTGCACGTGGTGGCGTTGAACGATCGGGGCCAGGTGACCGGAGCGTTTGAGACCTGGGGTGCTTCGGCGGCCTTTGTGTGGGACCCGAGCGGTGGGGCGTCGTTGCTGGCGCTGCCCGCGGACGGGATCGGTGCTGCGATCAACGACGCGGGGCAGGTGGCGGCGGTGACGACCCATGACTGGCCTGATCCTGCCCGGCTGTTCTTGGACGGTGCCGAGGTCGTCGGTGTCGTCCCGGGCGGGACGGGAAGCGCCGGCGTCCTTCGCGACGATGGGCGCCTGTTCGGCACCGGCCAGGTCAACGGGTCCGCGCAGTACCACGCGTTCACCTACATCCCGGGCGGGTCGGTGGTGGATCTCACACCGAACCTGGATCCCTACCAGGAATGGTCGGTGCCGGTTCGAAGCGATCACGCGGACAAGGTCGCTATCAACATCTACAGCTACGGCGGCCCCGCCGGTGGTCAGGCCGGGGTGTGGGAACCGACCGGCGGGCTGGAGCTGATCCCTTACCCGCCGGGCGCGGTCGGGATCTTGGCAACGAAGATGAACGCGGTTGGTTCGGTGATCGGCGGATTCCGCTATAGCGAGCCTTGGTTGGACCACGCGTTCTTCTGGAGCTCTGCTGGGGGCACCCAGGTGTTGGCGCAAGGGGTTGCTGTGGATGTCAACGACTCGGACCAGGTGATCGTCGCTGACGACGTGGGGCGCATGTGGGAGCCGATCCTCGGGTTCTCTGACATCGGTACCACGAGCACACCTGTGCAGCCGATCAGGGTCAACAACAGCGGCGTGGTGGTCGGCACCGCGGGGCCCCAGCCGTTTTGGTGGACCGCATCGGGCGGGCTGGTCGAGTTGGGCTTCAACGGCGGCACCTTGGCTTACCCGGAGTTGCTCAACGACGCTGGGCAGGTGGCGGGCTGGTCTGACAACGGCCGGCTCTGGCAAGGCGGCGCCAACG
>JAHFUU010000036.1 GCA_023264915.1 Microthrixaceae bacterium
GCGCTCGCCAGGGGCCTACCAGATGGCGCCACGGTGTGTGTGCTCGGTTGGCCCGCCGAGATCGCCGAGGCCTTGCAACGGAGGGGCGATCTCAGGGTCCTCGCCGTGGACCCCGGTGAAGGGACGAGCCAGCTGCACCGGCGCCGGGGCGCCGGCTGCGAGCCAGTCGATGTGCCAGTGCAGGGGTTGGGCGCCGCGGTCAGGGCTGCCGATCTGGTGCTGCTGGAGGCAGCCGCAATCGGCCCCGAGACCTTCGTCGCGGTACCCGGGTCGCTTGCAGCGGCCGCGGTTGCTCGCTGCACCCGAGTCCCGGTCTGGCTCGTCGGAGGTGTGGGGCGCGTGCTCCCCAGCCGCATGTACGAGGGCCTCGAGGCCAGGCTGACCACTGGTGAGCCGTGGGACGCTGCGGACGAGATCGTACCGAACGACCTCGTCGACCAGATCGTCGGCATCGCGGGTCCAGAACCTGTGGCCGAGGGGTTGAAGCGGTGTAACTGCCCAGTCGCACCCGAGCTCTTCGGTGGCATCGCCTTGTGACGCTGGTGAATGCCTCTCGTCCGTGCCAGCCCGTCGCCCCATCGCCAGCCGGCTGGCTGGCCCGATGGGCTTGTGGGTAGCGTCAGTCGCATGGCCAAGCGGCGTGACGCGATCAAGATGACCGAGGACGAGGTCCGCGAGTTCATCGAGTCCCAACGAGTCGTCAACATCGCAACCTTCGGTGCCGACGGCAACATCCATCTTGTCGCCATGTGGTACGGGCTGCACAACGGCCACGTAGCCCTCGAGACGTTCTCGAAGTCCCAGAAGGCCCAGAACCTGCGCCGCGATCCTCGGATCACGGCGCTCATCGAGTCGGACGGCGACTACGGCGAGCTGCGTGGCGTCGAGATCGTCGGCACGGCCGTCGTCCATGATGACCTCGAGGTGTTGTTGCCGATAGCCGAGCAGGTGGTGCGCAAGTACATCCCTCATGGCGGCGAAGCCGACATCCCGGGCATCGCCCAATCGATGGCCCGCAACCGGGTCGCCATCGAGATCGTTCCCGAGAAGATCGTCAGCTGGGACCACACCAAGCTCGGCGGCAGCTACTGAACCGGCACCTGGAGGCTCTGAATGCGCAACCCGAAGGACTTCTTCCGGCCCCTGGCAGTCGGTGCGCCGGCACCGGTTCATGCGATACCCGTCCGGCCCGCTCGGATGATCCACTTCTTTGATCCTACCAACGAGAAGATGGTGTCCAAGCTGCCCGACATGATCGCCCGTTGTGACGTGCTGCTCGGCAACCTCGAGGACGCGATCCAGGCAGAGAACAAAGAAGCTGCCCGATCAGGCCTGGTGGAGGTGGCGAGCCACACCGACTTCGGCGAGACGCAGCTGTGGACACGGGTCAACAGCCTTGACTCGCCCTGGGTGCTTGATGACCTGACGACCCTTGTGACCGCGATCGGCGACAAGCTCGACGTCATCATGGTTCCCAAGGTCGAAGGTGCCGAGGACATCCACTACGTGGACCGGCTGGTTGCCCAGCTGGAGGCTCGGGCGCAGCTGAAGCGCCCGATCCTGTTGCACGCCCTGTTGGAGACTGCACGGGGGGTTGCCAACGTCGAGGAGATCGCCGGCGCGAGCCCACGCATGCAAGGCATGTCACTCGGCCCAGCCGATCTGGCAGCAGACCGCCGCATGAAGACCACCCGGGTGGGTGGCGGCCACCCTGGGTACCTCGTCCGCCAGGACCCTCCCGATGGTGACATCGAAGCCGATCGTGTCACCTACCAGCAGGACCTGTGGCACTACACCCTTGCCCGCATGGTCGATGCCTGCGTCGCAAACGGCATCCTTCCCTTCTATGGCCCCTTCGGTGACATCAGGGACACGGTCGGGTGCGAGGACCAGTTCCGCAACGCCTTCCTGCTGGGGTGTGTCGGAGCCTGGAGCCTGCACCCGGTCCAGATCGACATCGCCAAGAGGGTGTTCTCTCCCGAGCCGGCCGAGGTGGCTTGGGCCACGAGAGTGATCCAAGAGATGGGTGACGGCACAGGTGCGGTGATGATCGACGGGAAGATGCAAGACGACGCGACCTACAAGCAGTGCAAGGTCATGGTCGAGCTGGCCACGATGCTCGCAGCTCGCGATCCCGAGCTTGCGTTGACCTACGGCCTGTGAACGAGGGAGACAGACAGCATGCCTGACCGAGACCTTCGTCCACGCCGGTCCGTTCTCTACATGCCCGGCGCGAACGAGCGTGCCCTTGACAAGGCCAAGGGCTTGGCCGCGGACGCGTTGATACTGGACCTCGAAGACGCCGTGGCACCCGATGCCAAGGTCGAGGCACGTGACCGGGTCTGCGCGGCAGTCGCTTCAGGCGACTACGGGGCCAGGGAGGTCACCATCAGGGTCAACAGCCTGGATACCGAGTGGCACGCCGAGGACATCGCTGCTGTCTCCAGGGCAGGCCCCTCCGGCGTGGTCGTGCCGAAGATCGACTCGGCAGCCGATGTGCACCAGGTCGAGCGGGCCCTCGAGGCGGCCGGTGCGCCAGATCACACCAGGATCTGGGCGATGGTGGAGACCCCTGTCGCGATGTTGCACGCCGAGGCGATCGCCAGCGCTTCTGAACGCCTGGCGGTTCTGGTCATGGGAACCAACGACCTCGCCAAGGAGCTGCATGCCGAGCACGTGCCTGGGCGCCAGCCGTTGCTGTGCGGCCTCGGCATGTGCCTTCTCGCCGCGAGGGTCGCCGGGAAGGTGATCCTCGACGGTGTCTACAACGACATCAAGAACCAGGAAGGTTTCGAGGCTGAGTGCCTCCAGGGCCGGCAGATGGGATTCGACGGCAAGACGCTCATCCACCCCAGCCAGCTAGATCCGTGCAACAGGGTCTTCGCCCCGGGCACTTCAGAGATCGAGACGGCCCGCGAGATCATCGCTGCCTTCGACGAGGCGACCGCAGCTGGCAAGGGTGTAGTGACGGTCAACGGTCGGATGATCGAGAACCTCCACGTCGACAACGCCCGCCGAGTCCTCGCCCAGGCTGACGCGATAGCCCGGCTCAATCCCGCCTGATGCGGGGCGAGCGGTCCGTGCAACGCGTCGCGGGCCGGGTGGTCAGGTCTTGGTTCTGGCCACGAGTTGGCGGGCGATGACCTTCAAGCAGAGAGTCTCGTCAGCCCCTTCGAAGATGGACAGGACCCGAGCGTCGACGAAGTAGCGGCTGACCGCATACTCCTCGGCATAGCCGAAGCCTCCGTGAACTTGCATCGCCTCCCGGGTGACCCACTCGGCAGCCTTGCACACATAGGCCTTGACCATCGAAGCCTCCAGCTGACCCTCGCCGCCGGCCATCTTGCGGGCCACCTCGTACGCGAACTGGCGTGCCGCCTGGATCAAGAACGCCATCCTCGCCAGCTTGACAAGCGTGAGCTGGTACTCGGCTATGGGCCTGCCGAACACGACACGGTCGAGGGCGTACTGGCGCGCGTCCTCGTACGCGGCTTGCATGACGCCGATGGCCCGGGCAGCAGTCTGGAGGCGACCGTTCTCGAAGCCCGCCATCTGGAAGTAGAAGCCACGGCCCAGACCGCCATCGAGACCGATCTGGTTCTCCGCGGCGACCCACCAGTCGTCGAATGCGATCTCATAGCTGTGCATCCCCCGGTAGCCGATGGTGTCGATCGGCCTGCCCTCCATCTTCCCGCCTCCGGGTGCTCCGTCGCCTCCGCCTGATCCAGCATCCTGGACGAGATCGAACCCGTGGCCGTCACCGCGGGGCTTGGGGACGATGAACATCGACAGGCCGCGGTGCGCGAGGGATCGGTCGGGGTCGGTGCGGGCGAGCAGCATCAGGACGTCGCCGCGGGCGCCGAAGGTGCACCACGTCTTGACACCGTTGATGAGCCAGCCGGCACCGTCGGCAGTTCTGGTGGCAGTTGCCTTGATGTTGGCGACGTCAGAGCCGTAGTCGGGTTCGGTGACCGCTACCGCGTTCATTACCTCGGCTGAGGCAAGCCGAGGGAGCCATGCCTGCTTCTGCTCCTCGGTTCCGCCAGCGAGCAGGGCTCGGGTGAGGATCTCGGGACGGGTGATGAGCGAGCCGCCCACACCCAGGGATCCGCGCGCGAGCTCCTCGGTCGCGACGACCATCCCGATGTACTCGCTCTCGCCCCCCATCGAGTAACCGCCGTACTCCTCGGGGATGGACAGCCCGAATGCTCCCATCTCGGCAAGGTCCGAGATCAGCTCTTCAGGGATGTCGTCGTTGGCTCGATGGATGTGCTCGGCGATCGGGCGGATCTTCTCGTCCGCGAAGCGCCGGAAGGTGTCCTGGACGAGCTCGAAGTCCGGATCGAGGTGTCGGGGCCCGCTCTCCATGCCGATCGACGCGAGGAACGCGGGGTCTCGGTAGGTGCTGACGAACTCGACAGTCTCGCCGAGGTCTGATGCCGCGGCGCCCCATGCCGCCTGGCGCCCGAAGAGCTTCGCAGCGATCTCACAAACCGCGTCGGCGACATAGGCACATGTGAGCCTGGCCTCGATGTCGCCCCGCTCGCCGTATGCGAGCATCGCCCGGCCGGTCTCGACAGCTGCCGCTGAGTGAGCCACGTCATAGGCAACCACCTGGTCGTCGTCGACCGAACCCGATGTGGCCAGCTTGGTGACGGCGATGCCGACGACGCGCCGGGCAGCTTCGATGGCAGCCTTCGCGCCGCTCAGATCGGTCATGCCAAGAGGCTACCGATGGGCACCGATCGCACTCAATCGCCTGGTCCGAGACGAATTCCGGGCCGGTCGGGAACATTGTCCCTGCTGGCGATCTCTCAGATTGCGTGAACCAGAACCAGAGATCGAGGTTCCGCCGGGCCTTGCCCCTGGTGATCCCAAGTGCAGCTCTGGCGTTGGGCCTCGCAGTGCCCACCGTCGCCGGTGCGGGAAGCTCTCTTGCCGAGACGACACCGTCATCGTCGAGGGTGGGCGGCCAGATCGGCCAGGACGGCAGGAGCCCGACGACCCAGGGGCGCGCAGGCCAGACCGAGGACCGTGTCGAGTCCGGCGGGATGCCCGGGCCGGTGCTGGTCGGCCTTGGGGGCCTGTTGGGTCTGGTGCTGGGCGCGGCCGGAGGGTTCGCCATCGGCCGGTCCTCGAAGTCGACGGCATCCCCGGCTGGAACATCGACGATGGCTGCTGGGCGGCCAGCCGGACCCGTTGCCGGTGCCTTCGGGCAACCTCTGGTGCCTGGACCCGGACCGCAGGCCAGCGCGGCGGCCCTCCAGGACCGGGCGCGGCTTGTCGCGGCCCTGATCGACGTTCGAGACCAGATCGACAGCACTGCCCTCCGGGAGTGGCTGGGCGCAGCCCTCGCCGAAGCCGGGGTCACAGAGCTCGTGGGCGACGGGCAGCGTTTCGATCCGCGAAGGCATCACGCGGTCGACCAGGTTGCCTCGGCAGATCCAGCCTGGGATCTCGTCATCGCTCGCACCGAACGGCCAGGCTACTCAGACCGTGGATCGGTGTTGCGGCTCCCCCAGGTGTCGGTGTACCGGTACGGTGCCTGAGTTGGCTCGCAGACCGGGCCATGCGTCGGGGGCGCAGCCCCCGTGGAGATCACGGCGGCGCGACCGCCAGGGAGCCCGACGGTGATGGGGAGCTTGGCCGACGGCCATGCGTCGGGGGCGCAGCCCCCGTGGAGATCACGGCCGCGGGAGGAGGGCGTTGGCGGTTGCACCCGATCCTTCGTCCAGCAGTGCGACAAGACCCTGGCGTGCGCGTGCGATGCGGCTCTTGACCGTGTCGAGCGGTACGCCTTGCGCTTCGGCGATCTCGGCGTAGGTGAGCTCCCCGTACTCGCGCAGGACCAGAGCGGCTCGAAAGTCAGGCGGGAGCAACGCGATTGCCCACCGGACGGCGTGGACGTCGGCGACTGTCTCTGCGGTCCCTGGTGGACGTGCCCGCCCTGGGCGATCGGGCACCTTCTCGGTGGGCTCAGGAGTCCTTCGCTTGGCTATCACCAGCGATGCATTGTGAGCGATCTGGCAGAGCCACGTGGAGAACCGGGACCTGGCCTCGAAGCGCGACAGGTTCTGCCACGCGGCGAGGAACGTGTTCTGCATGGCGTCCTCGGCGAGCTGGCTGTCACCCACGATGCGGGCACACACCGAGCGGACCTTGCCGGCGCTCTGTGTGGCAAGCTCAGCGAAAGCCCGCTGGTCACCGTCGCGGGCCCAGGACAGGAGCTCGTGCTCAGCGGCAACCGAGTAGTTGCGTCGAAGCGGGCTCGGGGTCATGGTAGGGGGTCGCTCGATGTCGGGGCAGGGCCCGCGACACGAGATGGTAACCGGGACACCAATCCCGAGGAGGTGTCATGGCTTGCCCAGCGAACCCGCCGCCAACCATGACCCGGATGCGAGGCTTGCGCCCTTCATCAACGAGGGGGCACTCGGGAGGATCGGCTTCCAGGACGATGACGCGATGAGCGACGCCGGCTCCTTGCCCTTCGACGCTGATGGGTACCTGGACCTGTCCGGATTCCCCGATGGTGATCCTGACACCGTGCTTGACGCGTCCTCGTTCGAGACCTTGCGCGAGGCGGTGAGCGGAGACTTGGATGCCGACCTGGACGGGGGGGTCGACCTCACCTTCATCGAGTCGGCCGCGGACGGCGTGCGCGACGTGGACCTGAGCGACCTGTTGCCAGAGCAAGGCGCCGAGGGGACGGCCGGCGACGCCGGCGGCCCGTTCGATCTCAGCGAGTACGAGGGGCACCTCGGCGACGACACCGATCTCGACGTGGCCTTCGGTGGCGGTGGTGGGCCTGACGGAGGCGCTGAGGCGAGCACCGTCGAAGACGTTGCCTTTGACGAGGCACATGATGAAGACGGCTTCGGCGATGGCACCTACGATGAGGTCATGGGAGTCACCTTCGAGGATGCAATCGGGCCAGAGGGCCAAGAAGCGTTCGTGGTCGACCAGGCCGAGTTGGGCTGGGACGAGGGTGAGGCCCCGATCGAACCGGATCCTTTCGAGGGCACCAAGGACGACGAGTGGGGCAACGGCTGACTAGGAACTGGTGTCGGATCCGGTGAGCAGCGGGGACTGGTCGCTGCGAGTCGCGCTCACGTCGGTGTGTGACGACGCGCTCAGGGTCCTACCAGAAGGCCCTGCGCGCGATGGCGTCCTCCAGGTGCGGTCCACCCTCGCGGAGCCCTTGCGGGTTGCCGTCTCCGGCAGCGTCAGCTCGGGCAAGTCGACGCTGGTCAACGCGCTGCTGGGCCAGCGGATCGCAGCGGTTGATCAGGGTGAGTGCACCCAGCTCGTGACCTGGTTCTGCTATGACCACTACTAGCGAATAGTCCTCGAGCGCCGCGACGGATCGACCGACACCGTCGCCTTCGAGGAGGGTCACCGCATCCCAGATCGTCTCGGAGCTCCGATCGAGGAGATCCGCCGGATGATCGTCCACCTCTCGAATGAGCGCTTGCGCAACCTGACCATCATCGACACGCCGGGACTCAACACCGTCACCGAGGCCAACGAGGCGGTCACATCCGACCTGCTCGGCCTGGACGACGATTCGCAGTCAGGTGCCGACTCGCGCGTAGCCATGACCGAGGCCGACGCGCTCGTGTTCTTGATGCCGCACGTGCGGGCCCATGACGCCAGTGTGCTGGGCCAGTTCCGCAACCTCTTCGACGGTACCGGCCTGTCCGCGGTCAACGTCGTGGGCGTGCTGTCAAAGATCGACAAGCTGACCCCAGATGGCGATCCCTGGCCTACAGCTCGCCGGCTGGCCGCACGCGCGAGGCAAGAGCTCGGCAGCGTGGTGTGTGACGTCATCCCGGTGAACGGCCTGCTGGCCGAGACCGCCCTGACCGACCGCTATCACGAGGAGGACACGCATGTGCTGCGCCAGCTCTCCCAGATGGACGATCTCGATCTCGAAGACCAGCTGCTGACCCAGAGCGACTTCCTCGCCGCCGACGAGCCTGCCGGGATCTCCCCCGACCAGCGCTCGCGGCTGCTGTCGATGCTGGACCTGCACGGTGTGACCATCACGACCGAGGCACTGAGAGACGGTGCTGAGGGTACGCGCCAGCTGCTCGAGCTGCTGCTGGACAGCTCCGGCATCGAGCCGCTCTCCCAGCTCGTCAGCGAGCTGTTCACCAGGCGCGCTGACGCCCTGAAGGCCCATGCGGGGCTCGCCGCGCTTCGTCGGCTCACAGTCACCCGCGCCGACACCCCCGCCGGCCCGGGCGATGCCGGCCAAGGGCCGGACCCAGATCAGCTCCGAGCGGTCCACGCCGCACTCGAACGGATAGAGCTGGCACCAGAGCTGTATGACCTTCGCCTGTTCGAGGGCTTGCGGCGTCTTGACGATGGCGAGATCAAGGTGCCCGACGAGCTTGCCAGCGATCTCCGGCGTCTCGCCCTGGAATCATCGCCGGCCGAACGTGTGGGTCTGGCGGCAGGGTCGAGCCCGTCCCATGTGCGCGAGGCGGCAAAGGAGTGCGCCAAGAAGTGGGCCAGGTGGGGCAACGACCCTCGCCGTGGACCCCGCGAGGAGCGGTTCGCGGATGACGTTCGGGGCGCGTACGAGCTGATGTTCCATCAGGCCAGCGAGGAGCCACGATGAGCTACCGAGATGAACCGTTGGATCGCCCTGACCGGGTAGACGGCACGGCACGGCGATGAGCGCAGGGTCTGCACGGCCACAGGTCGACCCGCTGGTCCCCGAGGTTCTGCGGTTCGCCAACAGGTTGCATGGATTCGTCACCGAGCGCGGTGCGGCCAAGCTTGCTGCGCTCATAGAGGAAGAGGGCGCGAAGTGGAAGGACGCGGCCGTGCGCGTCGTGGTCGCGGGCGAGATCAAGCGCGGCAAGACCAGCTTCATCAACGCTCTCGTCGGACATCCCGGCCTGTTGCCAGTCGACGCAGACGTTGCGACTGCCGTCTACCTGTCGGTGACCTTTGGTGAGCAGCAGTCGATCGATGTCGTGCGCCGCTCACCTGACGGGTCAGGCATCGAGCGCTTCCCCATCTCAGCGGACGATCTCGTCGACTACGCGTCGATGCTCGGGGATCCCAACCGCCGGCTGGGTGTCACGGCAGTCGAGGTGAAGCTTTCGGACCCGCTGCTCGAACGTGGGCTGGCCATGATCGACACGCCCGGGGTGGGAGGGATGAGCCGCGGGCACCGAGACGTCGCCCTCGCTTCGTTGAAGGTCGCGGATGCCCTCGTGTTCACGGTCTCGTGCCAGGAGCCAATCCTGCGAACAGAGCTCGAGTTCCTCGCCGAGGCGAGTGCACGGATCGACACCGTCCTGTTTGCCCTCACCAAGACCGACGCGAACGCCGGTTGGCCCGAGATGCTCGAGGAGGATCGCACCAAGATCAAGGCCTTCGGTGCCCAGCTCGCGGCGGAGGCCTCGGCTGAAGGCAACGATGACGAGGAGTCCAAGGAGCTGGCCCGGCAGTTCCCGCGGTTGTACGGTGCGCCGTTCTTCCCTGTGAGTGCGAGGGTTGCCGATCGTGCCCAGGCCCGCGCCGCGGCCGGCAAGGACGACGCCGCCGAAGAGATGAGGCGCCGGAGCGGCTTCGCTGACATCGACCAGGTCCTGTCACGCACGATCGAGGCTCGAGAAGATGTCCGCCTGCGCAACATCTTGAACCTGTGCGCTCTGGTGATCGCGCGGCTCGAGCACGAGGAGCGCGACAGGCTGAGGGTCGCGAGGGGCGACTTCGCCGAGGTCGAGGAAGAGCTCAAGGAGCAGCAGCGCGGTCTCGAGGAGCTGGCCCCGCGCCAAGCCAAGTGGCGAGCACGGTTTGGTGTCAGCGTGCAACGGATCCAGACCGAGGTGCAGCGGCTGGTGGCCCGCGAGACCACCCGGATGGAGAAGCGTTACCGGGACCAGATCCAGGCGGCCACCAAAGAGGTCGACGCGATCATGGAGCGCCTGCCCGACGATCTCGAGCAGTCACTGCTCGCCGCGTGGATGAACCTCTCCAACGAGCTCATCGCGAAGCTCGAGAAGGCGTTGGCGGATCTCGCGGACGAGTTCAGCTTGGATGACGTGCGGCTGGAGTTCGACGGGCTCAACGCAACCGACGCGCTCGATGAGGTGGGAGTTCGCGACCGAGCCGACCCGGAGGCAGGCAAGGCGAGCCTGCTGGATGACGGGTTGCCGTTGCTCACCTCGGCCAGCGTGTTCGGTGGCATGCTCGCCAAGACCTTTGGTACCGGCGGCTTGATGCTGCCTGGTCTGATCGTTGCTGCGCCCCTGGCGTACGTGCGCTACAAGAAGCGCCATCAGGCCCAGGTGCGCCAGGAGTACATGAGGGTCGTGCGTGAAGTGCTCGCCAGCACCAGGACAGAGTTCGCAAGCGAGCTGTCGCTGAAGTTGCTCGAGGCAAGGACGCTGATCGAAGACGCTGTCGACGGAGCGCTGACTGAGCGCAAGAAGCAGCTCGACGACCGTCGCAAGGAGCTCACAGCCTTCTTGAAGCAGGACGCGCCGAAGCAGAAGCAGCTGGCGGTCGAGACCCAGGCACGGATCGAGCAGATCGACCAGATCCGCCAACAGGGATACGAGCTGCGCGAGAGGCTCGACGCCAAGCGCGACGGTCGTGCTCGACGACCCTCCGGGCAGCCGTCGTAGATTCCCCGGTGCTTGGAGAAGGAGCGGTCAGCCATCCCCAGCCGGCGGCTCCCGGGGCTGGGCGCAGCCCCGGCGGCGCGCCTGATCAGATGGCGAAGGGGCCCTCGCCTACATCGGCGACATCTGCGACGCCGTCGTAGTTGACGTCCTCGACAGCCGCATCGACGATACCGTCAGCATTCGTGTCGGCTGCGGCTTCGTCGACCACGCCGTCGTAGTTCGTGTCG
>JAHFUU010000410.1:0-2470 GCA_023264915.1 Microthrixaceae bacterium
GAGCGGGCCTTCCTCGGCTGGCTCGTTCCTGTCGAATGGTTGGGAGTGCTCTCTGGGCTCGCGCTCACAGCGATCGGCTTCGTGGGCATCATCGTCGGGTCGGTGCGACTCCAGCGAGCCTCTGGCCGTGAGGGGTTCCTGGTTCCGGTGGGCGCGCTGGCGCTGGCCGTCATCCCGCCCTTGTGGGACTTCACGACGTCCGGGCTCGAGAACGCGCTCGTGTTCGCCTGGATCGGAGGCTGCTTCTCGGCCCTCACCCGCAGGGCCGTGGCCCAGACCGGCGATGGTCGCCCCTCCCCGCTTCACCCATTGTGGCTCCCGGTTCTCGTCGGGTTCGGACCGCTGATCCGCCCCGAGCTCGGGATCCTCACCGTCACCTACTGGATCGCCCTGTGGATGGCCTCGAAGCCGGGTTGGAGGGACCGGTTGTGGTCCCTGGTTGCCGGGCTGGCAGCACCGGCGGCCTACCAGATCTTCCGGATGGGCTACTACGCGAACTTGGTCCCCAACACGGCCCTGGCCAAAGAGGGCATGGCGACACGCCCGGGGCATGGGTGGCAGTACCTGGTGGACTTCACGCAGCCGTACCACTTGCTGATACCGGTGGGGGCTTGCGCCCTCGTGGCTGTGGCCACCTGGCGGTTCGGATCCGAGCGCCCGCTCTGGGCCGTCGCTGCGGCACCAGTGGTGGGTGGAGCTCTGTTCGGCATCTACGTGGTCGTGATAGGCGGCGACTACATGCACGGTCGGATGATGCTCGGGCCGATCTTCGCCCTGCTCACTCCGGTAGCTGTGGTGGCCATGCCCGTCAACTTGCGTGGATGGCGGCAGGTTGGAACCGTCGCGCTCACGGCGGTGGTGGTGATCTGGGCGGTCGTGGCCGGCACCAGCCTCCGCTCGTCGCATGTGGGGCTTGCACTCGACCACCTGACCGCCGACGAGCGAGGGTTCTGGATCACCCAGGCAGGGGTCGACAACCCGGTCACGGTCGAGGACTACTTCCGCTTGACCGGCGCCGACGAGGTCGAGGTCATCCGACTCGCCGATTCGGGTCGCGACGTGTTCTTCTTCCATGGCTTCTACCCGCAGCCGCTCAACATCGCTCTTCCGAAGGGTTCCGGTGTCTGGGCCCAGCAGTGGACGATGGGAATCGTCCCTTACCGGATGGGTACCGAGATCAACTACACCGACATCGAGGGACTGGTTGATCCGGTTGGTGCCCGCCTGCGGCTGCCACCGGTCCGCGAGCAGCGTCCCGGCCATGAGAAGAACCTGATAGCAGAGTTTGCCGTCGCCGAGCTCGGCGGGCAGGCCGACGGTCCTGTAGGCAAGGCAGCGGCTCACATCATGACGTGTGACCAGATGGCTCGGCTCCAGGCCGGCATCCGGGACCCGATGACCCCCAAGCGGTTCTTCGAGAACATCTTGAGCTCGACAGCCAACACTCGGATGCGCATCTCCGGTGACGTGTTCGTCGCCGAGAGCGAGCTGTGCGGTTGAGCGCGTAGCAGCGGGCTCGGGTGAGGCCCCGTCAGCAGGCTGACCGGGTGGCAGCGGCAAGCTGGTCGTTGGCAGCAGCAGAGGCTGCGCTCTCAGCAGGTGGGGTCTGCGCACCGGAGGTCAGCGCGTCGACCCAGTACCTGACCCTCGCATCCACCGCGGGAGCAAGATCGGCTGCGCGCTGGGTCAGGGCCGCGCCGGCTTGCTGAAGGCCGGCACCCGCGTTGGCACGCAGGGTCTGGCTGCCGGTCAGGGACTGAGCCGCTGCGAGCTCCTGCATCCCGAAGGCTGATATCTGGGCGCACAGCTGTGACGACTTGCCAGGTGGCCCGGCAGTCGTCGGGCCACCGGTCGTCGTGGGCCCACCCGGCTGGCCGTTGACCGCTGCCATCACAGCTGGGCCGAGGAACTGCTTGGACAGCTCGTAGGCACCTTCGTTGGAGAAGTGCAACCCGTCTGGCCGCAGCTCGATCGAGCGTTTGGGATCCTGGTCGACCCACCCCGCGAGGTCGACCACTGACACTGCGCCCGGTTGCTCTGCCGCCACCTGCCTGACGATCTCGTTGAGCCGCCGCATGCGAGCTGGATCAGCGCTCTGTCCCCGAGCGGGGCGTTCGTCTCGATCCGAGCCTTGGGTCATGACCGGGCTGGTCAACCAGATGACCTTGAGCCCGCGCTGGGCGAAGATGGCGACCGCGGCGCGCACCTCGTCAGCGAAGTTCTTGTCAAAGACAGGGTCTCCGAATCCTCGCCAGGTGTCGTCACCGTCGAAGAGGTGGTCGCCGGTGTCCCACGGCCCGACCATCACGACGGTGAAGACCTTGGGTTTGGCGGCGGCATCGGCTGCCCACTCCTCACGCCATTGCAGGCAATCGGGCTTGGCTGGGTTCTCCTTGTCACCGATGCGGATTCGCGCCGAGCGCACCAGGCCGCACCCGAGCCGGGTGACGCCGCTTACCGGCGTGGCAGC
>JAHFUU010000410.1:2480-3530 GCA_023264915.1 Microthrixaceae bacterium
GCTTGGGCGTTGTTGCCTACACCTGATTGGAGGAAGCCGAGCGTGTCACTTGGAGCAGTGACCGACACGATGACCGAGATAGTCACCACCAGCACCACGCATCCCAGATAGGGCAGGAGCGGGCGCCGCTTGAGCATCTGACCTGAGCGGACTGGTTGCTCGATCAGCACGAACGAGGCTGCGGCAAGGGCCCCGGTGACAGCGAGCCTGACAGCAAGGAGCGCCACGCCGTCCAGCCCCAGGCGCCCGGCGGACAGAACCAGGAACACGGGCCAGTGGAACACGTAGACCCCGTATGAGATGCGGCCCAGCTGACGGAGTGGCTCCCACGAGAGCAGCGCCACGAGCGGGCCGCGCCCGGGCATGAACGCCGCCGCGACAACGACCGTTGACACCAGGGCGTAGAGGGCGAGCCCCCCGTGGTAGAGGATGTCGTCCTGTTGGGACACGAGCGCCCAGCACGCGATGCATCCTCCGAGGGCGACCGGTCCGGCGATCCGGGTGGCTCTGGCCACCAGGGGCCGTTCGAGCATCCGGTAGCGGTGCACGCCGACAGCCAGCAACGCACCCGCCAGGAGCTCGAACGCGCGGGTGTCGGTCCCGAAGTACACACGGTCAGGGTCACCTGAGAACACAAGGGTCAGGCCGAGAGAGCACAGCGACAGTGCCCCGAAGGAGACCAGGAACGCCTTTGACCTCCCGGAGCGCCACGCGAGGAACAGGACCAGCGGGGGGAACAGCAGGTAGAACTGCTCTTCGATCGCGAGGCTCCAGAAGTGCAGCAGCGCAGAAGGGTCAGCGAACAGGTTCCCGTACGACGTGCCTTGCAGGTAGAAGTGCCAGTTGGCGAGGTCGACGAAGCTCCAGATCGCGTCGCCCGCGAACAGGGACCGCTGAGCTGGGTTGTCGATGATGGCTGTGGCGAGCAGGGCGAGGGTGATGCCGAGCAATGAGGCGGGTAGGAGGCGCCGGGCCCGACGTGACCAGAAGCGCTTGAGGTCGATCCGGCCTCGCCCCGCGCTCTCGGCCAGGAGCAGGGACGTGATGAGG
>JAHFUU010000411.1 GCA_023264915.1 Microthrixaceae bacterium
CCACGACAGCGCCGACGACCACGAGCACAGCCACGCCCCCTACGACGAAGCCACCTCACCCACCGCGGCCTCGCTCCTTCTTCCGGGCATTCATCAGGTTCTTGTTCTGCCTGCTGTTCGGGATGTGCTGAGGCCAACAGGTTCAGTAGACAAGAGCCCCCATCAACTCAGCCACCTGCGTGGGCACAGCGTGCCACTCTGAGCCCAAGGCGCGAGAGGTCAGGCAGCAGAGCTGAGGAACGGGAGCGGCGACACTCGGGCCACGACGGGTCTGTCACCCAGGTCGTCTGGCGCGGCTCGGAGCGACGCGTGGAGGCTCGTCGGGCATCTTGGGGTAGACCGGTGGCCAGGGGGCATCCTTCAGGCCCGCTGCGAGGTCACGGTCAGACAACTCCAACAGCGCGTCGAGTGACTGCGGCCGATCCGCGCTGGCAGCCCATGGATCGCCCGCTGCACGCAGCCGGTCAGGCACCGTGGCGATCGTCAAGGCGCTCGGGTCCACGTCGTTCAACTCGTCCCAGCTGATGGGTGTGGAGACTGTCGCTTCTGGACGGGCGCGGACAGACCACGCGCCGAACACGGTCTTGTGCGGAGCGTTCTGGTTGAAGTCGATGAACACCCGCGCGCCGCGCTCCTCCTTCCACCAGGCATCGGTGATCACGTCAGGCCTGCGCCGCGCCAGCTCGCGCGCGAGCGCTACGGCAGCGGACCGCACCTGGTATGAGTCCCATAGGTGCTCGAGGCGGACATAGACATGGATCCCCTTCGCACCGGTCGTCTTGGCGAAGCTGATGATTCCCAGCTCGTCGAGAAGCGCTCGAACCTCCCTGGCTGCCACCCGCACATCCTCGAAGGTCGACCCCGGTTGGGGGTCGAGGTCGATGCGCAACTCGTCGGCATGGTCGGGATCGTCGGCGTGGTAGGGCCAGACATGGAATCCCAGGGAAGCCAGGTTCACGGCCCAGATCACGTGCGCGACATCCGCAATGACAAGGGCTCTCGACGTCGTGCCGTTGGGTGTTGTGACGACGGTGGTCTCGAGCCAGTCGGGCCGCTTCTCGGGTACACGTTTCTGGAAGAAGCCGTTGCCTCCGGCACCGTGGGGGAATCGCTGCAACAGCACAGGTCGTCCCTGAATGGCATCGAGCAACGGCTCTTGAACCCGCAGGTAGTAGCTCACCAGATCGAGCTTGGTCTCGCCTCGGGCGCCGAAGAGCACCTTGTCCGGATGGGTGATCGCGACCTGGTGGCCACCCAGATCGAGGGTCACGTGATCGTCGGTCACAGGTTCAAGCTACCGGCGTCTCGACGGTCAGGGGCCCTGGGCCCGAAGCCGAATGAGGCTGTCCCTTGGGAGCTTCCTACAATCCCTGGTCCAGATACGACCAGGGGAACGATGGACGCGACCAAAGCAGCGGCGCGGTTGGTGACTCCGCGGTTCGCGCTCGTCGTGATGGTGGGGCTCGCGTACTTCCTGTCCCTGGGCATGATGTTGCCGGTCGTCCCCGTGTTCGTCACCACGGAGCTGCATGGCGGCGACGTTGCGGTAGGGGTCGTCGTTGGCGCGTTCGCTGTCGGCAGCGTCTTGATCCGTCCCGTTGCGGGCTTGCTCGGCGACAGGTTCGGACGGCGAGCTCTGATCGTGTCCGGCGCGGCAATCGTCGGGCTGTCCGCTTCGCTCTACCACCTGACGTCCTCACCGGCCCCGCTCGTGGCAGTGCGGTTGCTCGGCGGGATCGGGGAGGCAGCCTTCTTCGTCGGAGCGGGCACGATGGTCGCAGACCTCGCTCCCCCCGGTAGGCGAGGTGAAGCGATCAGCTACTGGTCAGTCGCGGTCTATGGCGGGCTTGCCTTCGGTCCCTTCCTCGGGGAGTACCTCATGGGCGAGCTCGGATTCACAGCAGTGTGGTATGTGGCTTCCGGCCTCGCGGCCCTTGCGGCCGTCACGGGGATCTTCACGACCGAGACGATGCCACCGGACAACCGGGCCGCCTCAGGCGGGCGACGTCCGAAGCTGTTCCACCGATCGAGTCTCACCGCGGGCTTCGTGTTGTTCCTCGGGATGATCGGAATGGCCGGGTTCTTCGCTTTCGTGCCCCTCTATGTGACCGACATCGGTCTGACCCAGGCTCGTTCGGTCTTCTTGGTGTACGGCTGTGTCGTGTTGGCGATCCGCATCTTCGGAGCCAGGCTGCCGGACGCTTTGGGATCGCTCAGGGCAGGCACTGCCGCGACGGGCCTCAGCGCCGCCGGGCTGGTGATCCTCGGTGCCATCCCCAACCCGGTAGGCCTGTTCTGCGGGGCGATCGTCTTTGCCTGCGGCATCTCACTTCTGTACCCGGCCATGCTGAACCTCGCTCTCGGCTTCGCGCACGAATCCGAACGAGGGTCCTCTGTCGGGACGGTCAGCAGCTTCTTCGATCTATCCCAAGGCCTGGGTGCGGTCATCCTCGGCGCGGTGGCAGCGGTCGCGGGCTATCGCGGTGTGTTCGTTGCTGGGGCTGCCTTCGCACTCGGCGGACTGATGTTGTTGAGGGGTCGCGGGGCCCGCTCAGCGGCGGGCGGCGCAACCACGGGCGTCAGCGACCGAGGTGAACCCGTCTGGTAGCGGCACAGGCCGGCCCGTCTCGTTCACGCATCCGTGGACGGCCACTGCGAGGACTCCTATCTCGCCGGATCCGTCGGAGGTTCGAGTGCCAGTCGCACGACCGGACAAGACAGCGGCCGGGCGTGATAGCCACGAGTTGGCCAGAACGTGGTGACGATCGTCTCGGTGAGCACTACCCTCCTGCGCCGTGAGCGACCTGTCCGAGCAGCCGCCGGCGTCCCCCGCAGGGTCCCCCAAACGTCCTGACTGCCTCGGGGCCTGCGTCCCCGAGGCATGGTCTCCGGCCATGTGCCCCCATCACCGTCGGGGTCCCTGGCGGTCGCGCCGCCCCACGGCGCCTGCCACGTCGACAGCTGATCGTCGATTCCAGATCCGCACGCGACCATGACGATCATGCAGCGGTTCTGGTCCTGGCTCGCCGTCGAGCTCGGCAAGAGGGCAGGGCTCGTGGCTGTGGTCGGCCTGCTGGTCACGGCGGTCCTGGGCTATGGAACGACCAAGTTGACATTTGCCACCGGTCAGGACAGCTACTTGAACAACGACGACCAGGTCTACGTCGACAACGTCCAGTACCAGAACCTCTTCGGCGGTGAGGCGATGCTCGTGCTGATCACGGCCGACGCGGGCCACAACGTCGTCGACATCATGTCGAGCCCGAACCAGGTCCAGATGGACCTGTTCAAGGCGAAGCTGGGGTCCCGCCCCGACCTCATCCAGAACGTCATCACTCCCGAGACAGCCCTCGAGTGGACCAACAACCTGGTGCTCGGCAACGACGCCAACCCGGTCACAAGCGTTGCTGGCAAGGCACTGCTGGCGGCCCAACAGAACGACCCGACCGAGGCCGGTCGTGCTGCCCGCTCCGCTGACACCGCCAA
>JAHFUU010000412.1 GCA_023264915.1 Microthrixaceae bacterium
CGCGACCCTCCGCTTGATCTCGATGTACGCGGCTTCCCGTTCGACCTGGCGGCCGGGCGGCCCGATCCTGGCCTTCCGTTCGCCTTGGCTGGTCTGGATCGCACACCACTGCCGGTACGGCTCGACGAGGCCACCTGTGAGCTTGCCGACCGCTGTTGGCCGCCCGCTCTCGACGCCGACTTGGTGGAACCTCGCCCGCTGGGAGAACGCCCGGCTCCTGACCCGCTCGGGTTCGCACCTTGCCGGCTCGGGTTCGCACCTTGCCGGCTCGCGGCACGCTTGTCCGCACCGAGCGGTGAAAGCCGCTTGGCCTTCCGGCGAGCCGAACCGCTCGGCCGGCGCTTTCCGGCCGGCAACGGCTCGCGCTCGGTCTCGGCCCGAGGACGATCGAGGCTCTCGACGTGCCGCTGTGATGCCGGTGCCGCTGTGATCGAGGCCGGATCGGCCCGTGAGAAGCCGATCCCGTAGCCAAGCTCTCGTTGCAGCTTCTTCACGTCGCGGTGCAGCTCTGCCGGTACCAGGCTGACGACCAAACCGGACGCGCCGGCACGCGCTGTCCGGCCGGATCTGTGCACGTAGTCCTTCGGGTCACCGGGCGGGTCGAAGTGCACCACGCATGCGACACCCTCGACGTGGATCCCCCGAGCTGCGACATCGGTCGCGACGAGTGCGTCGATCCGTCCACGGTGGAACGAATCGAGGGCTCGCTCACGCTGGGCCTGGGAGCGGTCACCGTGTATGCAAGCGGCGCTCACTCCCGCAGCTTGCAGCTGCCGAGCCACCCGGTCCGCACCGCGCTTGGTGCGGCAGAACACGACCGTCGGGCCAGCGCGGTGCACCACCGCGGCGGTGGTGGTCAGCCGCGACGATCTCTCGACGGACCAGAACAGGTGCGTCGCATCGGGTACCCCGCCCTCGTCTGCGACATGGTCGTGCCTCACGGGCTCGTGCTGGTAGCGATCGATGAGCACGTCCACGTCGCCGTCGAGGGTCGCGGAGAACAGAAGCGTCTGCCGCGAGGTGCCACACCTGTCGAGCAGTCGCCGGACCTCGGGCAAGAACCCCATGTCGGCCAGGCGGTCTGCCTCGTCCACGACGACCAGCTCGACCTCACAGAGATCGCACGCGCCCTGCTGCACCAGGTCAGCAAGCCGGCCAGGGCATGCGACAGCGATGTCGACGCCGCGACGCAACGCTGACATCTGCTTGTCGAAGCCCACGCCCCCGTAGAAGGACTGGATCCAGCGGCCTGGCAGGCCTTGGGAGCGGTTCGGCTTCCCGAGGAGCTGAAGCTCGCTGGCCACCTGCGCGGCGAGCTCGCGGGTCGGCACGAGGACCAGGCCGCGCGGTCGGCGAGGCTTGGCCTTGGCCACACCAAGGACGAGAGGTATGCCAAATGCCAGGGTCTTGCCCGAGCCCGTCGGCGCACGACCGCACACATCCCGTCCCGCGAGGGCATCGGGGATGGTCGCCGCTTGGATGGGGAACGGGTCGAGGATGCCGCGGCGGGCGAGCGCCGCGGCCATCGCGTCGGGGACGCCCAGGTCGGTGAAGCTCGCCGCCACGCGCGGCGCGGTGGGTTGGATGGTTGATGAGGACACGAATATCTCCAGACGTTGCAGCGGTGACGCTGCAGCGGCCGGCAGCAAGAGGCGAAGCCGCCGGGGATTCGGTGATCGGCCGGCGCTGGCACCGGCGGCCTGGTCAGGCCTTCAACGCATGCCTCTTCGCGCTGGAACGACCGATCGGAACTGCCCCACCCTACCGGGAAACGCCGCCAACCTCACATTCCTCGAGGCCGGGCCTCCCCCGTCACCCCGTCACCCCATCACCCCGTCACCCCGTCACCCCGTCACCCCATCACCCCATCACCCCATCACCCCACCCCCACTCCCCCGCCGGCAACTGGGCGGGCCGGGGCGAAGCCCCGTTAGTCTTTCATCCCGAAGACGCCGTGTTGTGCAGCTACAGGAGGAGAAGACGATGAGTGACTTGAGCGACCGTTTCAGCACCGAGTTCCGCGAAGAGCACCGTGCCGTTCGGGACGGGCTCTTGGATCTCGCAGGATCATTCGAGCAGGGCGACCTCGATCAAGCTCGTCAGCTGCTCAACCAGATAGCGGGATTGACCGGCCCTCACTTCAGGTACGAGGAAGAGGCTCTGTACCCCGCCCTTGTACCGATCTTCGGGCAGGTGCACGTCGAGAGCCTGTACAGGGATCACGACGGGGCGATATCCGGCGCGCAGCGGCTCGTCGAGCTCGCGAGCCAGGACTCCCTCACCGATGCCGACACGCGCGAGGCAGTCGGTCTCATCCAGTCGATCCTGCCCCACGTGAGCGATTGCGACGGGCTCTCGATCATGGTCGAACGCCTCGACGACGACGAAGTGGTCCGCATCTTCGACGCGCGAGATCAGTGCCTCGATGCCGGCCTCGACCTCATCACCTGGGCACAGGAGATCCGCAAGCCTCCCCAGCTCCAGCCCGCGGGCTGACAACGACAGGCCGTGAGGCGACCTCGTTGCGGGCAAGCCAGCGATGCCAAGTCGAGTCTCCGGCTCAGTCGCGTCCCCTGCGCGGTTGGTCGATGGCTGTGAGCCGACCCACGCCTGGCACGAACCGACCGACACCAGACGCGTAGGCGAGCCATGCATCATCGTGTGTCCGTAGCAGGTAAGGGTCCTCGAGAGCTCGCACCTGAAGCTCGAGACCCAGGATCACGAATCCCGCGCCGGCGAGCGACACGAGCGTCGGCACCATCAACGTCAAGCCGATCGTGAGCAGGATCATCCCTGAGTAGATCGGGTTTCGCACGAGACGAAAGGGCCCACCCGTGACGAGTGCGGTCCGCTCGGACTCGTTCACGTCGACCCGCCAGCTCTCACCCATGGACACCACGGCCCACTCCGTGAAGGCGAACCCCGACAGAGCGATCACGACCCCAGCCAGGCGTGGGGCGCCGGAGAACACCTCCACGGGTCTGACCACCCCGTACAGATCGAGCACTGCGGCAAGCGCGATGAGGAAGAACCCCACGACCCAGCACTCGCCGATCCACCACTCCTTCGACAGCGGACGGCGGTACAGGGCACGAAGCACGCTGTAGCCGGTTCGCCGATGCTGGAGCCAACCCTGCAGCCCCAGCCCGATCGCGAGGAACAACACGAGGAACACAAGTGCAAGGATCGCCATGCCGGCCCCCTCTCCTGTCGACCAGTATGCCGCTCGAGAGCTACGGCGACCTCGAAGTGCACCTCCCGTCAGTGCCTCCAGCCCGCCGCGACTCGTGACGCCTCCGGCACGTGCAATGGACGCTGACCACGAAGCTCTCATCGCGTGCCATGATCTCTGTCTCCATTTGAGGGCCGGACATGTTCGAGATCGCCGATGCAGCCACCCATCCACGACCGGACCGGCGGCGCGCCACGGCTGTCGTGCTCGACGGCCAGTGGGAGTTCTCCTTCGATGAACCGCTGTTCGAC
>JAHFUU010000413.1 GCA_023264915.1 Microthrixaceae bacterium
AAGCGCTCGATCATCTTCTCGACCCGCTTGCTGGCCTCGGAGGTCCCATAACCTCTCATCCGCGCCGTGAAGAGCAGGTTCTCACGTGTGGTGAGCCGGTCATCGAGCCCTGCGTTCTCAGTCAGCACCCCCGTGAGCCGTCTCACCTGCTGGCCCTCGGTCACCGCATCGAAGCCGAGCACCTGAGCCCTGCCCGAATCGGGCTGCAACACACCATTGAGGAGACGGACGGTGGTGGTCTTGCCAGCACCGTTGGGCCCGAGCAGGGCAAGAACCTGGCCCGCCTCCACCGACAGCGAGACGCGGTCAAGAGCGACACCGTTTTGGAAGCTGCGCGTCAGCTCGCACATCTCGATGGCTGTCGTCACGGTGACAGTCTGCCGGCTACTGCTGCAACGCGCGCAGCGCGTCGACTATCGCAGCGATATCTGGTGTCACCCTCAAGATCGTCGGAGCTGACCCGGTAGAGGTGGCACCTGAGGTGCTTGCGAGGCTCGGCTCTGCTCCGGCCTGTCCGCTGCTGCCAGAACTTGGCTGGCGGCTGGAGCCAGGCTGGGTGGGGGCTCCAGAGTGGGTTCCTGGCCGGCCGGGCGCAGGTGAGGAGACGACGATGGTGACAGGAGCCTGTGTGCTCTGAGCGGACGAGCTTGAGGGGGCGCCGTTTGGCCCCGTCGGAGCGCTGGTTGTCGGGCTCGGGTTGTTCGTCGTGGCTGGCGTGACGGTCATGAACCTGTGGGTGACCCAGATGAGCGGCCCGGACTGGGTCTCCCCAAACCCTATGTGGGTGTACTCGGGGTCCAAGATGTTGGCCCGGTGCGTCGGGCTCGCCAGGAAAGCGGCCCAAAGCGAATCTGGGTTCGGGCCTACGCCGACGTTCTCGCCGAGCTTTGACCAGTGCGAGGTGACGCCCACGGTGAGATCGGGCGTGTGCACCAGCGTGCGGCCGGCAGCGTTGGCGTCGGACCGCTGCTGTGCAAGCGCTTGCAGCTGCGGGTCTATCGCCAGAGCCCGAAGGCCGTTCTGCTGGCGGAAGGCGTTCACCCTCGCCAACCACTGGGTCGGCGAGTCTGCTCCGGCCGACGGGGCCCCGACACCCACAGCCGCAACAGCGACACAGACCGCGCACAAGATCCCAACTAGCGCTTGGGCTGCACCCACCGTCTGTCGGTCGGCGACCGCCAAACGGGTGTTCGTGGATGCTGTCGCTCGGCGCGCGGTGACCCTCACTCGCTCATTCCCTGTTGCCCGACGCTTCTCGCCGTTCCTGCAACGAAGATCGGTTCACTCACCGTACCCGTTGGGTCACGAGACGCAACAGTTCCCTTGACCCGCACCGGACCGCCACTTGTGGGCGGGCGCGACATGCGAATCGACCGCGGGCCGGGGTCATCTACCGATGCGGTGGTCGTACTGCCGGTGTGACGTGGGGCACGGCCGGCTGCACATGGTCGCCTAGTGGCCGGTAACCTGGCCGAGCCGTGGTCCGCGCGCGATCGGAGGGTCCGTTGAACCTGGCAAGCATCATCGATCAACACCCCGCAGAATCGGTTGCGCTCATCAGCCGTGGTGAGCAGACCACCTACGGAGAGCTCCGGCATCAAGTCGACGGCTTCCGAGGGGGCCTTGTCTCTCTCGGGCTCGAGCCTGGGGACCGGGTGGCGATCGAGTGTGGCACCAACTGGTATTTCGTCGTGTCCTACCTGGCCGTCCTCGGAGCGGGCCTTGTAGCTGTTCCGCTCAACCCCTCGAACCCGACCCCCGAGATGCAAAGGGCCCTTCAGGCCGCAGGCGCACGCGCCCTGATCCTCGGCCCGGCAGCGAAGAAGGCCGTGAGAGGATTGGACCGCGCATCCCTGCCAGACCTCGAGGTGGTGATCGCCTCATCCGGTGTCGACCTCGACGGAGTCCTCAGCCTCGACGAGGTGCTCGCGTCTGATCCCGCGCCGGTTGTGGACCGCGCGGACGACGACCTGGCGGTCATGCTGTTCACGAGCGGCACCGCTGGCTCTCCGAAAGCAGCCATGCTCTCCCACGGGAACCTGCGCTCGAACCTCGAGCAGATCCAGCAACATCCCGGCCGCCATCAGGTGGCCTCAGATGTGGTTCTCGGAGTCCTTCCCCTGTTCCACATCTTCGGGCTGAACGTCGTCCTCGGTCTGACCCTGTACACCGGTTCCCGGGTGGTCCTCATCGAACGTTTCGATCCCTCATCGGCGTTGGAAGCAGTAGAGCGCCATGAGGTGACGATCATCAGTGGCGCTCCTCCGATGTGGGCGGCTTGGGCTGGTCTGCCCGGGGCCAACCCCGCAGCCATGCGGTCGGTCCGGCTTGCGGCATCTGGGGCTGCAAAGCTTCCTGTCGATGTCGCTCAACAGATCGAGGATCGCTTCGACCTGGAGGTGTTCGAGGGGTACGGCCTGACCGAGACCTCGCCGGTGGTCACGATAGCTGCGGGAACCGACGCCCCGCGCGGCTCCATCGGCAGCGCCCTTCCTGGCATCGAGATCCGGCTTGTCGACGCCGCGGGTGAGGATGTCTATGTAGGCGACTCAGGTGAGTTGCTCGTGCGAGGGCCCAACGTCTTCAAGGGCTACTTCAACGACCCGGTGGCGACTGCGGCGGCTCTGGACGCCGACGGTTGGTTGCACACCGGTGACATCGCGGTGGTTGACGACGACGGATACCTGTACCTGGTCGATCGGGCAAAGGATCTGATCATCGTGTCCGGCTTCAACGTCTACCCCGCAGAGGTCGAGGACGTTGTCGCGGCGCACCCCGCGGTCGAGTCGGTCGCGGTCGTGGGTGTGCCCCATCCCTACTCGGGTGAGGCAGTCAAGGCATACGTGGTGCTTCAAGACGGTCTGTCGGCTGAGGAGGATGACATCATCGCCTGGTGCGCAGATCGTCTGGCGAGGTACAAGTGCCCCGACAAGGTGATGTTCGTCGACGAGCTGCCTCAGGGCGCGGCGGGGAAGGTTCTTCGTCGAGCGCTGCGCTGAGGATGCGTTTCCCGGCGCTGCGATGCGTGGGCCGCCCTGCTCAACGGCGACGGTGTCGAGCGGCCATCCGCGTGGAGGCGAGCAGCGGCGCCCAGGGCTGGGGCGCCCCGGTGCCCCCAGACTTTGTGAATGCGTGAACTAGCGCGTTACGCTGGATCGGTGGTGGACGTGTCCCGACGCCGAATCCCTGAGGCGACCGTCGCGCGACTGCCCGTCTACCTGCGGATCCTTCTCGATCTGGCCAGCGACAAGACGTCCACCATCTCATCTGAGCAGCTGGCCGAGCTGGCTGGAGTCAATGCGGCCAAGGTGCGAAAGGACCTCTCCTACCTCGGGTCATATGGAACCCGTGGCGTGGGCTATGACGTCGAGTACCTGATGTTCCAGATGAGTCGGGAGCTCGGGCTCAACCAGGACTGGCCGGTCATCATCGTCGGCATCGGGAACCTGGGTGCCGCTCTGGCCAACTACGGCGGGTT
>JAHFUU010000414.1 GCA_023264915.1 Microthrixaceae bacterium
CGCAGCCAGCAGCTCGTGGCGGGTCTCGGGATCGAAGGCGTCGTCGCCGTCGAGCAGGCTGGACGCCGCAGCCTTGATGGTGGCCAGAGGTGTTCGCAGGTCATGGCCCAACGCTGCGATGACATGGTCACGGAGCTCGTTGGCCTGGGTGAGAGCGGCCGCTTGGGACGCCTCGGCTCGAAGCGTCCTGCTGTCCATGGCAACTGCGAGCTGGGTGGCGAACCTCTCGATCACCAGGCGATCCGTGGCGTCCATGGAGTCCCCGGAGATGGCGAGTCGGACCGCGCCAGACAGCGGGAGGACCAGCAGCGCCCGCTCCGGCCGATCCGGTGGGTCGACCCCCGCCGCGGCCTCGGTCTTCCATCGTCCGTCCGCGCTGGCCAGCACGCTGACGCCCGACAGCGAGAACCTCTCCTGAAGCACGGCTACGAGGTCATCGAGCGGGTCCTCCTCGCGCAGCACCAGGCCGGCCATCGTCGCAAGGGTCTCAGCCTCCACCCGCGCGCGTGCTGCGTCCACGGATCTGCGGGCGCTGCGCTCTGTCAGGAAGCTGACGGTGCCGGCCACCAGCAAGAACACGAACAGAGCGGTTGCGTCACGCTCGTTGGCCAGGCTGAATGTGTGGATCGGGTCGGCAAAGAACCAGTTCATCAAGAAGAAGGCGGCAACCGCTGCGAGAGCGGCAACCCAGGCTCCCCCGATCGTTCCTATCGCCACCACCGCGAGCAGGTAGCAGAAGCCCACGCTGGCGAGCCCGAGCGCTTCGCGCAACGGCGAGAGTGCCGCCGTGAGAGCAGGCAACCCCGCGAGCACGAGAGCGAGACCGGCGAGCTGGCGGCGGCGAGGTAGGCGCGACAGCCCGTGCTCGGGCTTGTTGGCGCGAGCCGGTGACGGATCCTCTGATCGTGAGGCGATGATGTGGATGTCGAGCGCGCTCCCGGCGTGCTGGGCTATCTGGTTGATCACAGATCCCTGCGTGAGCTCGGTCCACCGGGATCGTCGGCTGGCGCCGAGCACGAGTTGCGTGGCGCTCTCGGCGACGGCTGTGCTCACAAGGGCATGTCCAACGTCTGCGTCTATGACCTCGCGGTACCTTCCACCCAGATCGGTCAGTATCTGACGGTGATCGCCGAGCCTCGAGCGGCTCTGGGTGCCAACGCCGTTGGGTGGTTCAATGTGGATCCCGATCAGCTCGGCCTTGGATCGCGATGCGATCCGCGCGGCGCGCCTCACGAGATCGTCCCCGCCGGGCGCTCCCGTCAGGGCGACAGCAACCCGCTCGCGCGTCTCCCAGGGTTGCATGATCGCGTTCTTGTCCCTGTAGGCCTGCAACGCGGTGTCGACCTGGTCGACCACCCACAGCAGGGCGAGCTCGCGGAGTGCTGTGAGGTTCCCCAAGCGGAAGTAGTCACCCAGTGCGGCGTCGATCTCTTCCGGTGGGTGGATGTTGCCATGGGCCATCCGCCGGCGGAGGGCTTCGGGTGTCATGTCCACCAGCTCGACTTGGTCGGCAGCGCGCACGAACGTGTCTGGCACGGTTTCGGGCTGGGACTTGCCCGTGATCTTCTTGACCACGTCGTTGAGCGATTCGAGGTGCTCGATGTTCACTGTCGAGATGACGTCGAGCCCTCCTTCGAGCAGCTCGGTGATGTCCATCCAACGCTTCGGGTTGCGGCTCCCACCGGCGTTGGTGTGCGCTAGATCGTCGACGAGGACGACCTCGGGCCTGCGTGCCAGGACGGCTTCGACGTCCACCTCCTGGACGCCCTGACCGGGATCTCCGAGCACCTTGGCCGGGACCACCTCGAGATCGCGCACCTGCTGGCTCGTGCGCGCACGGCCATGAGGCTCGACAAGGCCGATGACCACATCCGTGCCGCGCTCGCGCCGCCTGAACCCTTCGTCGAGCATCGAGAAGGTCTTGCCGACGCCCGGTGCAGCGCCGAGGTAGATGCGGAGGTGGCCGCGGCTGTCATCCACGGCCCAAGTCTCGTGGATGCTGGAGTCAAGCGGAAGACGGCGCTGTCCAGGCTCGGGATCGAGGGTCAGCGCTCGGCTGGTGGACGTAGTCGATGTCACACGACAGGGCCTGGGATGGTGTGACATGTTTCCTGCCGTTCGCACAACCCCGCCGGCCAAGCCAGAATCGCCGGGTGACCACCGACGCTCACGATTCTGGGGAGACCCAACAGAACCAGGCCTCCCATGAGGCCACCGAGGGTGCAACCCATGAGGTCATTGACCTTGCAACCGATGTCGCGGGTGCGGAGCACGGCATCGAGCGGGACGGCACCCTGGCAGAAGCGATAGGCGTTCTAGCCGAGCTCTTGCGAGACGCGGGTGTGAGCGATGCCGAGATCGAGGGTGCCAGCGAGAACGGCACCCTCCACATGCTCGCGCTGGAGCGACTCATCGCCATGGATCCGGCCCATTACACGCTCGAGGAGGTCACCGCGGAGTCCGGGCTCGACACCGGGGCTGTGCGTGCCTACTGGAGGGCCTTGGGCTTTCCCGACGCCCGTCCCGGCGAGAAGCTGTTCAGCGACTCTGATCTCGAGATGCTCGAGAGCGTGGTCCCCTTCATCGATGAGGGCTCGCTTGATCCGATGCTGGCGCTCCAGATGGCTCGCGTGATCGGCAGCTCGCTGGCACGCATCGCCACTGCCCAGATCGAGGCAATCGAGCAGTCGGTGTCGAGGCAGGTCGAAGCGATGGCGGGCTCGTCGCAGGCCGACGAGCCAAAGGGCGACCAGGGCGACGACCACGGTCGGCAGGGAGAGGTCGGGGTCCCACGCGGCGACGAGGAGGATCTTGTGGCCGCGGCCCGCCGTGCCGCGGAGCTGTTGCCGATGATGCCCAACCTGATGGAGTTCGTCTGGCGCCGTCACCTGGGTGCCGCGGCCCGCCGCCGGATCATGCGCGCAGCCGGCGAGACCGCCACCGAGGGGGTGACGATCGGCTTCGCGGACCTCGTCGGCTTCACTGCTCAGACTCAGCAGCTGGCCGAAGAGGAGCTGGCTGAAGTCGTCTCCCGGTTCGAGTCCATCGCCTATGACGTGGTGGCCGAGCACCACGGCCGTGTCATCAAGACCATCGGCGACGAGGTGATGTTCATGGCCGACGATGTGCGTGACGCCGCCGAGATCGCCGCCGACCTTGCCACCCGCTACCGCGAGGACGACGCGCTCTCTGACGTTCGTGTCGCGCTCGCCGTCGGCGAGGTCCTCGAGAGGGACGGCGACGTGTACGGGCCGGTCGTGAACCTCGCTCATCGCATCGTGACCGTTGCATATCCGGGCGCGGTCGTCGTGGCCCCAGAGGTTCGTGAGGTGCTCAAGGACGACGAGGACTTCTCCTTCAGGTCCATCCGCTCGCACTACCTGAAGGACATCGGCAGGATCCCGCTGTTCACGCTCCGGAGGGCCGAGGACGTCGAGACCCTTCGGGGGGGCCGCGAGGATCCACGCCGGCGTG
>JAHFUU010000415.1 GCA_023264915.1 Microthrixaceae bacterium
GTCGACGAGGTCGGCGAGGTGCTGGCCGGGATCGAGCTGTCGCTCATGGTGGGATCGGGCTGGCCGATCGGAACCGATGGGACGCCTTGGGGCACAGAGGTCGGCGCGCTCCGCGGAGTTGTGGGTGGCACGGTCGGTGGGGCGGTCGTCGAGGTAGGTGGCGCCGGTTGGGTCAGCTCTATCCCGCATGCGCGCCGCACGAACTTCTCATATCGGTCACTCGACCTTCTCGTCTTGGTCTCGACAGACCTCAACAGCTCCTCGGACTCACGGACCCGGTCGAGGGAGTCAGGCCTCTTTTGGATCTCGAGCATCCCCGAGACCGAGGCGTCCAGGTTGCGAGCAGCGAGGTCATCGACCGTCGCTTTGATCTCAGGCGGCGCGGCCAGCTGCACTCCCGTGAACTCGCTTCGGATGCGGGCTATGTCCTGCCCTGGGACATCGAGGCCGATGTTGAGCTGTGCGGTTCGCTCGCGGTAGGTCTGCACCGCGGCACAGAAGGCGGCGGTGTCGCTGACAGGGGCGATGTCCTCGGGATCTGACCCGGCCGCGAAGGAGACACCCAGCGAACCGAGCACCACGACCACGATGGCTGCGAACCAGAGCCAGGGCTGCTCCCACCAACGACGTGGCGGGGCCGTGTCGCGCCGGACCTCTTTCTTCGACGGGTGGATGACCTTGCTGGCCTTGACTGTCGGGGCTGTCCGCCCGCTCCCTCCTGCCATCGGGCCCTTTCCGGGATGCCTGGATCGTAACCGGCTGGATCCAGGCTCGCCGGTGTCGGCTGGGTCGTCAGTGTTGTGGGAGTCGTCCATCGATCTCGATCGTCGTGCCGGCCCGAGCGGAAGCGACGACGGGGAATGCTACCGGGGCTCCGCCCCGGCCCGACGAGTCGTGTGGCTGAGATGGGATCCGCGACCCCTCATCTGTCGGGGCGCCCAAAGGGCGCTCGCGCCTGGTTCGGTGCGAACGCCCGCTCGCTGTTCTCACGGGCAAGCCCGAAGATGCGCCTCGGTGACCCGTCGCGCTGCTCCCTGCATCTTCGATCTTGCCTCGGCCAGAGGTCCACTCGCGATCCAGGTGATCCGACCCTCGGGGGTCCTGGCGCCAGGGCCGATGTTGGCGTCCCCGCAGGCCCGTGAGGCTCGACACGTCACCCATCGTGGGCTTCAATAGAACAGGTTCTCGTTTCGATGCTGGGAGGCTCATGTACATCGGATGCACGCCCGAACATGAGCGCCTGCGCGACGAGCTGCGCGACTACTACGACGGGCTTCTCACTGCGGAGGTGCAGCAGCAGCTGATCGCAAGCGAGGGCGTCGGGCCGGTCGCACGCCGGATCGTCCGCCAGATCGCCTCAGACGGTTGGTTGGGCATCGGCTGGCCGACCGAGTACGGGGGTCAGGGGCGCGGCTTCATCGAGCAGTTCATCTTCTTCGACGAGTCGATGCGCGCCGGGGCTCCGGTCCCGATGCTCACGGTCAACTCGGTGGCGCCGACGATCATGAAGTACGGGACCGAAGAGCAGAAGGACTTCTACCTGCCGAGGATCCTCGCGGGCAAGATCCACTTCTGCATCGGCTACACCGAGCCCGATTCGGGTACCGATCTCGCCTCCTTGAGGACGCGCGCTGTCAGGGACGGCGACGAGTGGGTGATCAACGGCCAGAAGGTCTTCACCTCCCTCGCCACCGATGCCGACTACGTGTGGCTGGCCGTCCGCACCAACCCCGAGCTCCCGCGCCACAAGGGCATCTCGATGATCATCGTGCCCACTGACACCCCAGGGTTCAAGGCCGTGCCGATCGAGAACTTCGGCAACTTCAACACGAACTACACCTTCTATGAGGACGTGCGCGTCCCCAACAGCTGCCTCATCGGCGTCGAGGGGCAGGGCTGGCCGCTCATCGTCGAGCAGCTCAACCACGAACGGGTGACCCTGTGCTCGTCGGGGATCATGGAGCGTGCACTGGATGAGACCCGACGCTTCGCCCAGCAGCAGCGCACAGCGACCGGTGCCCGCCTGGTGGACGAGCCCTGGGTGCAGCACAACCTTGCGTGGGTGCACGCGCGCCTCGACGTGCTGAGGCTCCTCAACTGGCAGGTGGCATGGAGGGCAGAGACAGGCCATGCCGTCGACCCGGCGGCCGCGTCCGCGGTGAAGGTGTTCGGCACCGAGCTGTACATGGAGGGCCTCGGCCGGCTGCTCGAGGTTCTCGGGCCGGTGGCCATGTTGAGGCGCGGCTCGCCGGATGCAGCACTTGGCGACCGGCTCGGCAGATACCTGCGCGGCTTGCACGTGCTGACCTTCGGCGGCGGCACCAACGAGTTGCAGCGCGACCTGATAGCCCTGTTCGGGCTCGGCCTTCCCCCCTCGCCTCGCTGACCAGACTGGAAAGGCTTCATCTTGGACTTCGCCCTGACCGAAGAGCAGCAGGCAGCCGCCGACCTGGCCGGAACGATCCTGTCAGACCTGTGCACCCCCGAGAGGTTGCGCGAGGTCGAGGCGAGCCCGGACAGGTTCCACCGCGAAGCCTGGGAGCAGCTGGCCCGAGCCGACCTCTTGGGGCTCTGCCTGCCCGAGGACGTGGGAGGCGGCGGTTGCGGCTTCCTCGATGCGTGCCTCCTCCTGCAACAGGTCGGCCGGACGGTCGCACCGATCCCACTGCACGCGACCCTTGCATGTGCGGCCATGCCAATCGCCCGGTTCGGCTCGGCCGCCCAGGCGAGCAGGTGGCTGCCCGGGGTCGTCACCGGGGACACCATCTTGACCGCGGCCATGCACGAACCCGCGGCGCGGCCTGACGCGCCGGCCCTGCGAGCCACGGCGGCTGGCGAGGGATGGGTGCTCCAGGGTGCCAAGACGGCGGTTCCCGCTGCCCACCTTGCAGCTGCGGTCCTGGTTCCCGCCAGCACCGAGGACGGCAAGACCAAGGTCTTCCTCGTCGGTGCAGGCGCCGAGGGTCTCACGATCGAGCGCCAGGACACCTTCAACCACGAACCGCAGTTCCACATGGACTTCGACGGTGTTGGGGTCACGGCGGCCGACGAGTTGGGCGAGGGCGCAACCGATGGGGCTGTGGCGCTCGCGGCCATCATCGACTGGGCGGTCGTCGGCCTGTGCGCGATGGCGAGCGGTGTGTGCGACGCGGCGATGCGCATGACCGCCGAGTACGCAACCAACCGTCACCAGTTCGATCGGCCGATCGGTTCGTTCCAGGCGGTGGGTCACAGGATGGCCGACTGCTACGTCGACAACGAGGCGGTCAGGCTCACGATGCTGCAGGCGGCCACCAAGCTGGGATCAGGCCAGCCCGCCTCGCGAGAGGTCGCTGTGGCCAAGTACTGGGCCGCCTATGGGGGCCGCCGCGTGGGTCATGCAGCGTTGCACGTCCATGGCGGCATCTCGATCGATCTCGACTACCCGATCCACCGGTACTTCCTGTGGGCCAAGCAGATCGAGAACACCTTC
>JAHFUU010000037.1 GCA_023264915.1 Microthrixaceae bacterium
GGTTGCGGTGACGCCGTCTGGTCCACGTTCGGCTCGATGCGCGGCGCGCGGCCCTTGTGGTCCTCAGGCCGTTTCGGCGAACCTGGCCAGCGCCTCTGGGACCGATGTCTCGACGACCCCGAACTCGTCAGCCACTGCTGCTAGCCACTCGGGCCGCACGACTGTGGTAACGGCGATGGGGGTGTCCAGCTCGGACCATTGCATCATCTGCCGGACGAACTCGAGCGCGTAGTCCGGTGGCCGCACGTCGCGGGACAGCTCGGCGAGCGCGTAGGGGTCAGGTGTCGTGGCGGTCGAACCGACCAGCCAGACATGAGGAGAGCTTGGGCGCACACCACCCCCGACCAGCCCGGGACCGTCAGCCAGGACGACCCCGCGCACCTGCGTCGGCCGTGCACCCCCGACCAGCAAGGCGACGTACGCGCCAAGCCCTCGCCCACAGATGGTGACCTTGCCGAGGTGCAAGAGGGCGGCATCGACGTCAGCCATGAGTATCTCGGCGGTGTAGCCGCCGCCGACTGGGACAGATGAGTCGCCGTGCCCGGTGAAATCGAGCCCGTAGATCGGACCGGGCCAGGCACAGAAGCGCTCGGGAGCTTCCCTGGGGGTGCGCTCGCCCAGCCCATGGAGCAGCAGCAACGGCCGGCCCCAGCCCTCGCGCATCAGGTGCAGTGCCAGGGTCGTCTTGCCGTGCCGCAGCCAGATCGTGTTGCGGTCGCCCGGGCCACGCTTGTGGCTGGCGCCCGCGGGAAACGCAGCGTCGGGTTCTTGGGCTGACGAGCTCACTGCGGGTCGGCCCGGTGCTCGGCAAGGAACGACAGGACGAGGTCGGTGACCAGCCGAGGTTGCTCGATGTGAACGAAGTGGCCCACGTCCGCGATGGTCTCGAGGGCGAAGATCGGCGGCTGGTTGCCGACGACGTCCTCGGGCTTGGTGCCCCACCCCATCGTCTCTGTCTGCAAGCCTAGCACACCGAGGACCGGAACGCCGATGCCGGGGAGCCTCTGCATCGACCATTCCGGTCGCCAGGGACCGAAGCCGCCGAAACGCATCACCGGGTCGATCTTCCATCGCCAGCCATCTTGTGTCTCGGCCGCCCCGATCGTCACGAGGTACTCCATCCACTGCATGGAGAGCCTCGAGTTCATGCGGTGGCGGCGTGCCGCGAGCTCCTCGAGCGTGCCCGGCTTTCGTTGCGCATCCGCAACCGTGCGCCGATGGTCAAGCCAGCCCTCGAGCTCGCCTCGCAACATCTTGGTGCGCTCGTGCTCAGAGAGATCCGGCCATGAGTTCTTGGAGGGGAGGCCGTCGAGGTTCACCAGATGAGTGAGTCGGTGAGGTAGGGCATGGGCGAGGTCGAGGAGGAGGCCGCCGCCCTTTGAGTGCCCAATGAACACGGCCTTGGCCTCGGGTGAGGCCGAGTCGAGGACAGCTGCGGTGTCACGCAGATCTGCTTGCCACGAGTACAGCGCGGAGTGCTCGGAGTTTCCGTGTCCCCGCGCGTCCCACGAGACGACTCGCCAGCCTTGGTCGGCGAGCAAGGGCGCAAACACGTCGAACGTCCCGGCGAAGTCGAAGCCGCCGTGAGCGAGCAGGATCGTCGGAGCTGCCGTGTCGCCCCATTCATATGTTGCGATCCGCGGACCAGACGATGTGATCCACCGGGAGCGGTCGGGCCTTCGAGCACCGGGGTAGGACCGCGCTGTCGGCGCTATGTCTGGTGGTTGGTCGAACCGGCCGTCGGCGTTTGCACTCACGCTCGGAAGCCTACGGGCCGACGGCGCGTGCCCGACAAAGCACGCTCTGGCCGAGCAGGTTCTCGAAGCTTCAGGGCTTGGGTCACGCCCGTCCGGAAGCGCCTCTGCCCCGTCGGCCTTGGTGAGTGCTGCCGGTCAGGTGCCGGCCGAGTTGTGCCCACCTTGCACCGGACACGAGACTGGGCCCTGATCCGGTAGTCGCCTCATGGCGTGCTCATCTCGGGGGAAACGATGGCTGAGTCCCAGATCCACGGTTGGACCGCGGAAGGTTGGGAGGGAGTGCGAGGCGCGTTTTCCGCCAACTTCGACCAGCGCAAGGAGGTGGGCGCGGCGTTCTCGGCGTACCACAGAGGCAAGAAGGTCGTGGACCTGTGGGGTGGGATCGCGGATGAGCGATCGGGGAGTCCCTGGGAGGAGAACACCATGGTCATGGTGTTCTCGACGACCAAGGGCGCGACCGCGATGTGTGCCAACCAGCTGGCACAGCAAGGCAAGCTTGACATGGATGCTCCGGTCGCGGAGTACTGGCCTGAGTTCGCCCAGGCCGGCAAGGAGAAGATCCCCGTGTCCTACCTGCTGTCCCATCAAGCAGGCCTGGCGTGGATAGACGAGAAGCTCACAGTTGAAGAGGCACTGTCTTGGGATCCCGTGGTCACGGCTCTGGCCAGGCAGGCTCCCGGTTGGGAGCCTGGCACCAAGCACGGATACCACGCATCGACCTATGGCTGGCTGGTGGGGGAGGTGGTCCGGCGGATCTCCGGCCTGAGTCTCGGCACCTACCTGGCGCACAACATCGCCGAGCCCTTGGGACTGGACCTCTACATCGGCCTTCCAGATTCCGAAGAGCCACGGGTGGCTACGCTTGTGTCGTTCATGCCCGAGGGCGGTTCGGGTGACGGCGACAACGAGCTGAGCGAGCTTCTTGGTGCGTTCATGGGGCCCGAGACGCCGCTCGGAAAGGCACTCCGGTCGCCTTTCAGCGGCAGCATCGGCCTCGAGGGTCACAGCTCCGGTGATGCGGCGTCTTTCATGAACTCGCGCGAGCTGCATGCGGCCGAGGCTCCAGCGTTCAATGGGATCTGTGATGCACGTTCACTGGCCCGCATGTACTCGGCGGCGATCAACGAGGTCGACGGGTTCAGGTTGCTCACGCCAGGCCAGCTCAAGGCTGCAACCACGCAGCTCACCTCGGGCGGCAACTTCGTGCTCTTCGACATCGACCTGCAGTTCGGCCTCGGGTTCATGTTGCACTCGTCGCTGGTCGACCTCGGTGGCCCGCGCTCTTTCGGTCATTTCGGCATGGGTGGCTCACTCGGGTGGGCTGATCCCGACGCCGAGCTGGCCATGGGCTATGTCATGAACCGGATGGACATGGGGATGGTCGGCGACGTTCGAGGCTTCGAGCTCGTGACTGCGAGCTTCGACGCTGCGGCACAAGCCAGTTGAGAGTCCCGGTGCCGCTATGCCAGACGGTCGGGACTGAGTCACCCGACCGGATTCAGCGGGCGCACACCCTGAGAGACAGGAGACTGAGATGACTGACATCGACGGCACGGTTGCGAAGGGATTCGAGAGCGTCCGTGACGCGTTCGTCGCCAACTTCGAGCGCGACCCCGATCCGATGATGATGATGCTCGGAGGGGGCAAGGAGATCGGTGCCGCGGTCTCGGTCTTCTACCGGGGCGAGAAGGTTGTCGACTTGTGGGGTGGTGTAGCAGATACTCGCACTGGGCGGCCCTACGCAGCGGACACGCTGCAACTTGTCTTCTCATCGAGCAAGGGGATCACTGCGATCTGTGCCAACCTGCTGGCCCAGCGGGGCTTGCTGGACCTCGACGCCAAGGTGGCTGAGTACTGGCCCGAGTTCGGCCGCGCCGGCAAGGCCGACATCCCTGTTCGATGGCTGCTGTGCCACCGCGCCGGGCTTCCCTGGCTGGATGTGCAGATGACCATCGAGGAAGCTCTCGACTGGGACACGGTGATCGACGCGATCGAAAGGCAGGCACCGGCCTGGGAGCCAGGCACCCAGCACGGGTACCACGCGGTGAGCTTCGGCTGGCTGGTCGGAGAGGTCATACGCCGGATCACCGGAAAAAGTGTGGGTGAGTTCGTCAAGGAGGAGCTTTCTGAACCGCTCGGCCTTGACCTGTGGATCGGCCTGCCCGAGGAGATGCATCAGCGCGTCGCACCCCTCGAGGTCATCGAGCTCCCCGACGAACCGAACATGAGGGCGCTGGTCGACGAGTTCATCGGGCCCGAATCGATGCTCGGCAAGTCGCTGTTCACGCCCAGGGGCGCCTGGGACGAGCTTCAGTTCGGCTCGTTCAACCTTCCCGAAGTGTGGAGAGCCGAAATCCCAGCAGCCAACTGCATCACCAACGCGACCTCACTGGCCAAGCTGTACGCGGGCTGCGTGAGCGAGGTCGCCAACGCTGACGGAACCGACAAGGTGCGCCTGTTCACCGAGGAGACAGCGGAAAGAGCAGCGACCAAGCAGACCGAGGGCGTGGACCACATCATCTTGGGGCTGGACATGCAGTACGGGCTCGGCTTCAACCTCCCGAGCGACATGCTGAAGCTGGGTGGGCATCGCAGCTTCGGACACTACGGCGCGGGCGGCTCTGTCGGGTTCGCCGATCCCGATGGCGAGATCGGCTTTGGCTACGTGATGAACGCGATGTTCCTGAACCTGACGGGTGACCCCAGAACCGAGAGCCTCATCGACGCCACGTACCAGAGCGTCGACTCGCTCTCATGAGCGGAGCCTTCGAGACGACGCCGCCACAAGCACCAGTCCGATCAGGGCGTGAGGCCCGGTGCCGCCGACGACCCTGGCCAGCCAGGCCGGGGACCCTTCGGGACCCAGAGGCGGTTTTGACTTTTCCGTAGTCGACAGGCTGGAATCTCGGCGGTCGAAACCCGTTTTGGTGCCCTCGAAAAATGATCGCTGACCTGTCCAAATCTGAGCGTGAAACGCTCAAGGCCGTCTACCGGCACAGCAAGGATGGTAGGGAGGCGCATACCGGCGTGCTGGCAGAGACCCTCGGTGTCACGCCCGGAACGGTCACAGCGACTGTGAAACGTCTGGCCGACCGGCGCCTGATCGACCACAGGCCGTACCACGGGGTGACCTTCACCAACCAAGGCCGCCGAACTGCGGTGGCACTCATCCGGAGGCACCGGATCGTTGAGCGGTTCCTGGCAGACATGCTCGGCTACTCCTGGAACGAGGCCGACAGGCTCGCGCCGACCTTCGAGCACGACCTTCCAGCAGAGGTCGAGGAACGTATCTTCTCGGCGTTGAACCGGCCGAGGACGTGCCCGCACGGGTTCCCCATACCCGCGACGGAGGAGGACGACATCCCGTCCATGCCTCCCCTCTATGAGCTCGAGGCTGGCGATCAGGCCGAGGTCGCCCTGCCCAGCTCGACTGACCCCGAGGTCGTCAGCTTCCTGGAAGAGTTGGGTGTGCGCCCAGGGGTGCTCGTGGAGGTGCGCGAGAAGCACCCATTCGATGGGCCGGTGGTGGTTCGCGTGGGCGGCGAGGACTGCACGCTGGGGGAGCGAATCGCCCGCCACATCTATGTTCGCAAGCTGGAATCCACCGAGCGCCGCGCGCCGGATAGTTCCAGGAGCGCCGCGATCGGACGCAAGACCTCGAGGAAGCACACGCCGGCGACGAAGCCGGAGACCGGTGCGACTCCAGCATCCAAGGAAGGATCAGGTCTGTGAGCCGTCCACCGGGCGCTGAGGAGTCCAGCAGCGGATTGCCAAGTCCCGGAATGGCTGAGATCCAGAGGAGCCAAGTGCGTCATCAGACCAGGAACCTGAGAGGAAAGAGCATGCGTTCGCAGGGAGACGTCATGGGAGATGTCATGGGAGATCTGGAGGTAGTGAGATGAGGTACCTGTTTGCCACCGAGGGCGGCTACCAGCCATTCGACCTGACATCGACTGACTGGGCGCTGATCGCCTTCTCGGCTCTGACCGCGCTGGTGGCGATCGGTGTGGGGTTCACGCTGATGAAGGGCGTCTTGGCAGCAGACGACGGCACTCCGAAGATGAAGGAGATCGCCGACGCCATCCAAGAAGGTGCCATCGCATATCTCAAGCGCCAGTTCCGCACGATCGGGTTCATCTTGATCCCGCTCGTGTTCATCGTGTTCTTCACCTCGACTGAGATCACCAAGGAGGACGGCACCAAGGTGATGGGCTTCGCGCTGTCGGGAGCGTCCAGGACGATCGCCTTCCTGGCTGGCTGCCTGATGTCGGGCCTCACGGGCTTCATCGGGATGAGCCTCGCTGTGCGCGGCAACGTCCGAACGGCGGCCGCTGCGCGCAACGGCTCGATGCCGGCCGCGTTGAAAGTTGCATTCCGCACCGGATCGGTTGCGGGCATGTTCACCGTCGGCCTCGGCCTCATCGGCGCTACGACGGTGATCGCCATCTTCCAGAACACCTCCTCGGCGATCCTGGTCGGCTTCGGCTTCGGCGGCTCGCTGCTCGCCCTGTTCCTCCGGGTGGGTGGTGGCATCTTCACCAAGGCGGCAGACGTGGGGGCTGACCTGGTAGGCAAGGTCGAGGCTGGGATTCCCGAGGACGACCCGCGCAACCCGGCGACCATCGCGGACAACGTGGGCGACAACGTGGGTGACTGCGCTGGTATGGCAGCTGACCTGTTCGAGAGCTACGAGGTGACCCTGGTGGCATCGATCATCCTCGGCGTGTCGGCCTTCCGTGCCATCTACCCCGACAAGCCTCACCTGTGGGCGATCGGGTTGATATTCCCTCTCGCGGCTCGCGCCATCGGCGTCATCGCCTCCATCGTCGGTGTGTACGCGGTCCGGGCATCCGACAAGGACACGAACGCTCTGACCCCGATCAGACGCGGCTTCATCACGGCGGGCGTGCTGGCCACCCTGGGGACATTGGGGCTCTCACTTGCCTACGTCGGGAACCAGGCCAGCACGGCCAAAGAGCACGCAGTGGATGCAGCCGGCTGGCGCATGTTCGGCGCCGTGTTCGCCGGTCTGATCCTGGCTCAGGTCTGCTCGTACATAACCGAGTACTTCACCTCAACCGAGACCCGGCCCGTCAGGGAGGTCGCCGAGTCCGCTCGGACGGGGCCTGCGACCACGGTCCTGAGCGGCATCTCATTGGGGCTGGAGAGCTCGGTGTGGGCCATCATCGCCATCGCCGGTGGGATCGGAGTTGCGGTGGCGCTCGGTGGCAGCAACCTCGACTTCACCTTCTACCTGGTTGCTCTCGCCGGCATGGGCATGCTCGCCACGACAGGTGTCGTCGTGTCAGAGGACACCTTCGGACCGGTTGCTGACAACGCGGCTGGCATCGCTGAGATGTCAGGCGAGTTCCACGGCGAGCCCGAGCGCATCATGGTCCAGCTCGATGCTGTCGGGAACACCACCAAGGCCGTGACCAAGGGCTTCGCGATCGGTTCTGCGGTGATCGCCGCAGTCGCGCTGTTCGCTTCCTTCACCGAGACGATCGCCCAGAACAACCCCGAGCTGGTGGCCGAGGCCAAGCTGCGCGGCCAGTCGATATTCGACGCGATCCCAATCAACGTCGCTGATCCGAAGACGTTCATCGGGCTCCTCATCGGTGGGTCGATCGCCTTCATGTTCTCGGCACTCGCCATCCGGGCGGTCGGTCGTACCGCATCAGTCGTCGTGCAAGAGGTCCGCAAGCAGTTCCGTGACAAGCCAGGCATCATGGACGGTACTGAGAAGCCTGACTACGGGCCTGTGATCGACATCTGCACGACGGCATCGCTTCGCGAGCTGGCGACACCGGCGCTGCTGGCGGTCCTCACGCCGGTGATCATCGGCTTCGGTATCGGTGAGGTCGCCCTGGGGGCGTTCCTGGCTGCTGTGATCCTGACGGGGCAACTGATGGCGAACTTCTTGTCCAACTCCGGCGGTGCTTGGGACAACGCCAAGAAGTACATCGAGGACGGCCACGAAGGTGGCAAGGGCTCAGAAGCGCACAAGGCAGCAGTCATCGGCGATACCGTCGGCGACCCGTTCAAGGACACTGCCGGGCCTGCCCTGAACCCGCTGATCAAGGTGATGAACCTGGTCTCGTTGCTCGTTCTGCCAGCCATCATCTCGCTCAAGGACAATCCTGGCGCGAAGTTGGGCATCGCTGGGGTCTCACTCGTCGTCCTGCTCTCGGCCATCTTCTGGTCAAAGCGCGAGACCGAGGCGATGGACGCGGACCTGCCCTCGGCAGACGAGGTGGCCAAGGTCGGCGCAAGCGCCTGATCCTTGATCCCACCCTCAAAGGCCTCTGATTGCTTCCGGGGCTGCGCTGGCGCATGGCGTTCGGCCGTGCTCCCCCATCGCCGGCGGGCTCCCCGGACCCGCAAGCGTCTACCGGTGGGTGGTCGTGGTGGGTGATATCCCACTCACGGCATAGCGGACCTGCAGGTAGTAGTAGCCCGCTACGAGAGCCACGAAGATGGCGACCACGACGGCGCCGACGATCGCATACTTGGGGTCCCAGATGACCTTGCCGTCTTGGTCGCGCTCGACCTTCGCTGAGGACCAAAGGTTCGCAGCGGCGCCCACGATCACGTCCGACTGGCTCGTTGAGTAACCGGGGCGATCGTCGTCCTGGTGGCGGTGCCTCATCTCGGCGTCGGCGAGGCCCTTCTGCACGATCAGCTCGAGACCTTCGGGGGGAGGGCCGTGACCCTCAGTGTCGACGTCGCGCCCGAAGGAGGCGACATCTTCTGGGGCAGGGGCCCCACACTTCGGGCACTTCACCTCGCCAAGGAAGAGCGCCCCCCCGCATCTCGTGCATGCCGATTGGGTCATCCGCCGACCTCCTCGAAGCGTTCGCGCACGATGGTAACGGTTCGCTGTCCTCAGGTTCCGAAGATAGGTGCTCAGTCCCGACGAGAGATCCTCATCCTCGGCGATCATGGTGCCAGGGCGCCTGGATCAGAACGTCGTGGTGGGTCCCCCGACGATGATCTCGTGGATCCGCTGGTTCATCTGCGCGCACGCCTGGACGGCTTCTTCTTGGATGTTCAGGGCCTGCTGAGCTGTCAGCACATCCGAAGGAGCCGATGCCCTCATGGCGTCAGTGACGCACTTCGTGGTGTCTGCGTCGAGGCCAGCCTTCGCCCCAGCCTCTTCGAACTGCTTGACGAGAGCATCGACGGTGATGGTCTCCTGACCGCCACCGCCACCGCCACCGCCACCGGAGCCGCCTCCCTGGTTGCCGCCACCGTCTCCTCCCTGATTGCCACCGCCGCCTTGGGTCCCGCCGCCACCGCCTTGGTTGCCACCACTACCACCGCCACCACCGGTCTTAGCTGTCGTGGCCGGTTTGGAGGTCGTGGAGGACCCGGCAGTGGAAGCACCGGTGGATGCCGTGGTGGAGTTGTTGCAGGCGCTCATGATCATGGCCCCTGCGGCCAGTGTCATCAGGGCCGCCTTCGTACCGATCCGCATCTTGGCTCCTTCCGGCTTGTCGTCCACCTGACGCTCGGCTCCGGTGCAAGGCTAGGCGACAGGCGAGCTCGATTCTGGCCGAGTGCCCCAGAGCCTGTCCGCGGACAAGTGGCGGTCGCCATGTCCAGGGTGCCTCAGAGCTCGCGAATGGCATCAAGCGGGTTGAGTCTTGTCGCGCGGTGGGCTGGGATTACCGATGCGACCACGCCAACGACCACACCGGCCAGCAGGATGATCGCCAGGTGTGCGATGGGCCAGTTCATGGCCGTGGATGCCTGATCGAGCAGCGGTCGTACCAGAGAGAAGGCGACCGCGAGCCCGAAGGCCATGCCTACGAGGGTTCCGAGCAGCGCAACGATCACTGCCTCGAGTCTGATCATGGTTCCGAGCTGATGGCGTGACATACCGACAGCTCGCAGCACGCCGATCTCTTGTGTGCGTTCGGCGATGGAAAGGATCAGCGTGTTGACGATGCCAAACAGCGCGATGGCTATTGCAACGCCGAGCAGGGCGTTCACCGAGTTGATCAAACCTGTGAAGACGTTCTTGAGAGTCTGCGCGATGAAGTTGCCAGGCTGCACCTCGACGTTCGAGTAGTCCGACACCAGGTTCTGCAGCTCCTGCGAGACGTTCGGATCAGATCCCGAAACCTGTACACCGATGGTGGATGGCTTGAGCTGAGGGTCGGCGTTCAAAGCGGTCGATGTGGGTAGCAGGATGAGCACCGGCAACGCGAGGTTGAAGGCGTAGGTGCTCGCCACAGTGACCTGTTTGGTTACTCCGTTGTTGAAGTGGATCGTGAGGCTCTGGCCGACCTGCGGGAAGTTCTGCCCGCGCCCGTTGCCGCGCGGGAAGCCCGCGACCGCGACTTGGTCACCTGAGAGTGAGGCCAACGGCGCCCCGCTCGACTGCTTCAGGTCGAACACGGGCGCCGCTTTGGCGAAGTCGACCGCTCCAACCTGCCACCCCTCGTTGAGCGGCGTGGCGAAGTCTGCGTAGGCAGCCGCGGCTGAGCCGACACCCGGCGTCGATTGGACCTTGGCCAGAAGCTCAGTGGGCAGGGATGAGCCACCGGTGGTGGTGATCGTGTAGTCGGCTCCTGAGAGCTTCGATAGCTGCGAGACGGACCAGTCCCGCAGGCTCCCACCGGCAGCGGTGACGAACACCACCATGAACACCCCGATGACGAGCGCGTTGGCCGTAGTGGCGGTGCGCGTGGCGTTGCGTTCGACGTTCTCTACCGCGAGGTGCCCCGGGGCTCCGGCAAGCCTTGTAGGCGCCCCGGCCAACTTCGCGAAGTTGTGTGCAAGGACTGGCCCTCCAGCGAGAACTGCCACGAACGAGACAAGGGCACCGAAACCAACGACGAGAGCG
>JAHFUU010000416.1:0-2840 GCA_023264915.1 Microthrixaceae bacterium
AGCACGGCATCGAGGCCAGGCATCTGCGGATGTACAAGGTGGCCGCCGAGCGCGAGGCCGGGTTCCTCGAGCAGGTGATCATGCCGCTTCTCAAGCAGCGCGACCCGAAGGCCCGCCAGAAGGCTCTGACGATGCTCGACGAGCTCGTCGGGCTGGGCGACGATCTGCGCCAGGCGATGCTCCGCCGAGCATTGCGTGACCACGTCAAGCATCCTTGACAAGCAGCGGGATGCCCGGTGTGGTAGCTGGCGGGCCGACGGCGAAGATCCTGTTCTCACGCGGTGAGCTCCACCGGGAGGTAGGTCGACTTGCTGGCGAGCTCGACGCCGCCTACCCCAACGGCGTCGTGCTTGTGGCCGTGCTGAAGGGAAGCCTGCTGTTCCTTTCAGATCTCGTCCGCCGGATGCGTGCGCCGGTCACTGTCGAGTTCCTGGCCATCTCGAGCTATGAACCCGAGAGCGGAAGGGTCCGGATCGTCAAGGACCTCGACAGCGACATCAGCGGGCAGGACGTGGTGCTGGTCGAGGACGTGATCGACACGGGCCTCACGGTCGGCTTCCTGGTCGGAGAGCTGGGCCGGCGAGAGCCGGCCTCCCTCGAGGTGTGCACCCTTTTGGACAAGGCTGTTCGCCGGATCCTTCCGGTGCGAATCGCATTCTGGGGCTTTGAGGTCCCAGACGTCTTCGTCCTCGGATACGGTCTCGACTTCGCGGGCCGCTACCGCAACCTCGAGATCATCGCGGCAGGCCAGATGGAAGATCTGACGGGCGACCCGGATGTCTACGTGAAGCAGCTCTACGGGCGACCAGCCAACGACCTTCCACGCTGAGCACGCTCGACCGCAACACGATCGCCGGCTCGGCGACTGCCTCGGCAACCGAGCGCGATAACGTTCAGGCATGGTTGAGATGGAGCTGATCGGCGTCCGTGTCGAATTGCCGTCCCATCAACCGATCGTGCTCCTGAGAGAGACGGCGAGCCCCAACCGGGTCCTGCCGATCTTCATCGGGCCGCCAGAGGCGACAGCGATCGCCCTCGCTCTCGACGGTGTCGAAACACCCAGGCCCATGACCCATGACCTCATCAAGACCTTGCTGGACAACCTCGGTGCATCCGTCGACAAGATCGTCGTGTCTGACCTGGTCGACAGCACGTTCTACGCCGTGCTCCACCTCACCGCCGGGGGCAGCGCCCTCGAGATATCGAGCCGGCCGTCCGACGCGATCGCGCTCGCGGTCCGGGTCGACGCTCCCATATACGCAGAGGAGGCAGTGCTCGACCAGGCCGGGCAGCACCAGATCGACGCAGACCAGTCCGAGGACTCAGAGGCCGTGGTCGACGAGTTCAGGCAGTTCCTCGACAGCGTCAACCCAGACGACTTCGCAAGCTGACCACTCGGAGCATCCGCGAATGCCCAGCCGGGCCACCAAGGGGCGCGTTCACAGGTGGGATCCATGACGGCCGGGCATCGGCGAAGGCATGGGCCCGCAGTCGAGGCGCAGCGGTCAGATCCCTGGAAGCGAACGAGGCTCTGCCTCGCACTCATCGCCGGCGTCCTCGCCCTGGGAACAGCGGGCTACGCGGTCCTGGGCCTCGACCCGCTCGACGCCCTGTACCAGACGGTCACCACGGTGGGAACGGTCGGGTTCCGCGAGCTCGGCGAAGCCGATGCGGCCTGGAAGATCTTCACGATCATCTTGATCCTGCTCGGCGTCGGCACCGTCATATACACGACGACGGTCCTGCTCGAGACCCTCATCGAGGGCCGGCTGACCGATCACCTCTGGAGGAGACGGATGGAGCGAGACATCACCAAGCTCAGCGGGCACACGATCGTGTGCGGGTGCGGGCGCCTCGGGCGCACCATCGTCAACGTTCTGGACAACGCTGGTGCAGACGTCGTCGTGATCGACAGCGACACCGAACGGCTGGGGCACGTCACCGTGCCATTCGTCGCGGGTGACGCGACTGACGATGACGTCCTTCACGCTGCGGGCATCCAGCGTGCCGGCACGGTCGTGGCGGGTGTCTCGAACGACGCGGACAACCTCTACATCACGATCTCGGCGCGCAGCATCAACCCGGACCTGTTCATCGTCGCACGCGCGCGCACCGAGGCCGCAGAGCCGAAGCTGCGCCGGGCCGGGGCTGATCGCGTCGTCAACCCCCAGTTCCTCGGTGGCAGCCGGATCGCTGCGATGTCACTGCAGCCCAACGTCGCCGAGTTCCTCGACGTCGTCATGCACGAGGACAACCTTCTCTTCCGGCTCCAAGAGCTCGACTTGGACAGCCGGTCCCCACTCACCGGCAAGTCGCTCCGCGAAGCGCACCTGCGTGACCGCACCGGGGCTCTGGTGCTGGCGTTGCGAAACCCCTCAGGCGACTTCGTCACCAACCCGGCACCCGAGACGACCCTCGAGCCGGATCAGGTGCTGATCGCGATCGGTACCCCCGACCAGCTCGAGTCCCTCGAGAGGCTCCTCGAACACGGCCAGAGTTGAACCGGTGGTGGAGGATCGTTGACCCTCATGTGGCTGGGCGGTTACCCTAACCCTCGGTCACACGGGCGTAATTCCGCCCCTGTCACCTGTTGACCAAGGCAAAGGCTTAGGTCGAACATGAGCATCTGGCCGCAAACCTGCACTTCAGGATGAGCCTGGTGCCACCAACCGAGTTCGACACAGAACGGGGGCACGACCAAATGGCAGCGACCATCAAGGCGGCGAGAGGTACCGGCGAGGCCAGCAACGAGCCTGGGTTCAGCGGGCAGAGGACAGCGGAGATAGTTGGCATCACCTACCGCCAGCTCGACTACTGGGCCCGCACCGATCTGGTTCGCC
>JAHFUU010000416.1:2850-3465 GCA_023264915.1 Microthrixaceae bacterium
CGCCGCTGGCAGCGGCAGTCGCCGGCGTTACTCCTACTGCGACCTGCTCGAGCTGAAGGTCATCAAGAGCTTGCTCGACGCCGGCATCCGCCTGGAGACGGTTCGTGACGTGTTCACCTACTTCCGGGACCACCTCGGCGAGGACATCACCTCGGCCAACCTGGTCATCCAGGGAAACCGCAGCGTTGTCGTGCGCAAGGACGAGGATCTCATCGACCTGGTGAAGCAGGGGCAGGGCGTGCTCAACATCTTGCCTCTCGCCGGGGTCCAAGAAGAGGTGAAGGCTCGAATCCTCGAGTTCGACCGCCCGGCGACGATCTCGGGCACCCCCGAGATCTCCCCGGCCGCAGTGGCGGGCGTGGCCACCGGAGGCTGACATCCTCCTCGACGTGTTGCCCCACCAAGAAGTCAGGTTCGCTCACAACTCCGAGCGTCAGTTCGCGAAGCTGCTCGACTTCTATGGCATCGAGTGGCAGTACGAGCCGACAACCTTCATTCTGGCACGGAACGGCGCAGGTCGACCAGTAGAAGCCTTCAGCCCCGACTTCTACCTGCCCGCCTATGACCTGTTCATCGAGATCACCACCCAACGCCAGAAGCTGGTCACCAAGAAGA
>JAHFUU010000417.1 GCA_023264915.1 Microthrixaceae bacterium
AGCTGAGGTGAGCGCTGTCAACTCGGTCGACGATCGCTCGATTCCATGCCCCGGACCGATGACGAAAGCCATCGCCGTCGAGTACGGCAAGGCGGTCCGGGGCCAGGTCGACAAGTACAAGGACTGGGTCGAGGTCGTCAACTGAAACTGGACGGCAGCTCGCTCGGACCGCCCGACGACACCTCCATGTGAGTGAGAAGAGAACGACCGGATGAACACCTCGACGCCTCCCACGCCAACGCCAGCTTCCGCCACCGAACATCGACCGTCCCGTCTGCCCCGCGCGGTCGAGGTGTTCGACACGACCCTGAGAGACGGCTCACAGCTCGAAGGCATCAGCCTGACCGTCGACGACAAGTTCAGGATCGCGGAGCAGCTCGACCACCTGGGCATCCACTACATCGAGGGTGGCTACCCGGGTGCGAACCCAAAGGACGAGGAGTTCTTCGAGCGGGCTCCAAGTGAGCTGAAGCTTCACACGGCCACCCTCGTCGCCTTCGGCTCGACGCGCCGGCCCAAGGGCAGGACCGATGACGACCCGACGCTCCGAAACCTCATCAAGGCCAACACCTCAGTGGCCTGCATCGTGGGCAAGTGCTGGGACTACCACGTGACCGAAGCGCTTCGCGTCGAGCTCGCGGAGGGCGTCGCGATGGTCGCCGACTCAGTGGAGTTCCTCCGTAACTCCGGTCTTCGGGTCTTCTTCGACGCCGAGCACTTCTTCGACGGCTACAAGGCCAATCCCGAGTACTCCTTGAAGGTCCTGGAGTCGGCCGCCTTGACGGGCGCCGAGGTGCTGGTCCTGTGCGACACCAACGGCGGGTCCCTTCCGGCAGATGTCGAGCGCATCGTAGGCGAGGTGCATGAGTACCTCGGCGGCGACATCGTCTTGGGCATCCACGCCCATGACGACACCGGTTGTGCAGTCGCCAACACCATCGCTGCGGTCAGGGGCGGCGCGACCCAGGTACAGGGGACCGTCAACGGGATAGGGGAGCGCACCGGCAACGCCAACCTCACCACGATCATCCCTGACCTGACCCTCAAGATGGGAGTGGAGACCATCGAGCGAGATCGCATGGAACGGCTGACTGCTGTGAGCCACCACATCTCCGAGCTGGTCAACGTGAACCTGAACCCGCAGGCGGCCTATGTGGGAACCTCAGCGTTCGCGCACAAGGCCGGCCTCCACGTGAGCGCTCTGGCCCGCCGCCCCGACGCCTACGAGCACGTGGACCCGGACCTCGTCGGCAACGGGCGCAAGTTCGTAGTGTCCGAGCTGGCGGGCAAGACCACCATCGAGATCAAGGCTCGAGAGATCGGGCTCGACCTCAACGGCAAGGAGCTCAACGCGGTTGTGGCCGAGCTGAAGGACCTCGAGCATCGCGGATATCACTTCGAGGCGGCCGACGGTTCGCTCGAGCTGCTGATGCGCCGAGCGGGCGGTTGGGAACCGAAGTACTTCAAGATCCTCCAGTACCGGGTGATGGTAGATGGGCGCGCAGGTGCGAACCCTCACGGCATGCTCGATCTGGCTGACGTGTTCGCCGAGGCGACGATCAAGCTCGAGGTCCACGGTGAGCGCACGATCACGACCGCGGAGGGCAACGGGCCTGTCGACGCGCTCAACGCCGCCATGCGCAAGGCGATCGGTTCGACCTACCCCGCTCTGGACCGGGTGCACCTGACCGACTACAAGGTGCGCATCCTCGACACCGGCCAGGGCACAGGTGCGGTCACCCGTGTGCTGCTCGACTCCACCAACGGTGATCGTGCATGGTCGACCATCGGTGTGTCCGAGAACATCATCGAGGCTTCTTGGGAAGCACTTCTCGACTCACTAATCTTCGGGTTGGTCCACACGCGGTGACCGCGACCGGGGGCTCCGCAACTGCCCCGGCGCGTCAGGTGCACCGGCCGAGGTCGGTGGGGCGGTGGCCGTCCCGTCTTCTCGGGACGCCTTCGGCGCTCATGCCCGGTTCGGGGTGGCCCGCCCGCGGTCTGCGCGGGCAAGGCCCGAACGACCACGACCTTCCTCAACGATGTGAGCCCATCTGTTCGTGAATGCATCACGAGGGCTGGTTGGCGCGGGCACCCGGGCGGGGTTCGCGACTGGCGGGTGGCGAACTCCTACGGTTTCTCCCAACCGGAACGGCTTCCCAAACGTGTGAGAGGCATACATGGAACCGGGTCAACCGGACGCCCGTGAGGAGGTTCCGGCTTCCTCAGGTGAACCAGAACTGGACTTCGACGTGTTCTTCCGCCGCGCCTACCCACAACTCGTTCGGGGCCTGGCCATCGCATGGGGCCCAGACGTCGCCGCTGACGTCGTTCAGGAAGCCTTTGTCCGTGCCCACCGCAAGTGGTCCCACGTGTCACGCCTCGAGCGCCCGACGGCATGGGTCCGGCGCGTGGCCGTCAACCTCCTCGTCGACAACCATCGACGTCGCAAGTTCGAGCGCCGGGTTCAAGCGATGTCCCCGGCCGGCGTCCCATGGGTTCCCTCGGTTGAGGATGGATACGAGCTCGAGGTGGCTGAGGCTCTGGCAACGCTGCCCGAGCGGCAGCGCCTGGCCGTAGGGCTGTACTACCTGCTCGACCTTCCGGTCTCGGAGGTGGCGCGCCAGATGCGCGTGCCTGAGGGAACAGCCAAGGCGGCCCTGTTCGATGCGCGCAAGGCTCTCCGTTCGCGCATGACGCGATCGCCGGACACAGCGACCGATCAGACAAGGCCAGGGGACCAGTGAGCTCGCGTGGAGACAGTGGCACGGAACGATGACTGATCACGACGACGACGCAGCCGTGCCCGAGAAGGGACATGACCAGACCTCTGAAGCCGTCGACTCACCAGAACCGGGATCGATTTCTGGAGAGGAGTCGGCCGCGAGTGATCCGTTGACTGTGGGCGACGCCGCTGCGAGCTCGGGCTCGGACGCCTCGGGTGAGCCGTCAGCCAGCTCGGCTTCGGGGGCTGGAAGTCCTGCCGGTTGGGCCGGTGATCCAATCGATGACCCCGGCGGCCCAGAGGACGAGGACCTTCGAGCAATGCTCTCAGGTGGTGGGGTGTCGGGGAAGGGGGCAGACACCGAGCTAGCTCTGTCTCGCGTGAAGGACGTCTCTCGGCACCGCAAGGTGCGGGACCGCGTGGCGGTGACGGCCTCGGTGGCTGCCGCGCTGCTGCTGGCGGTCTTTGCGGTGACACTTGCCCGCTCGGGTGACACCGGGGATCTGGTCACGGCAACCGGGGGCACCAGTGTCGCCATCGGTGTCCCGAGGACGGTTGGCGGTCCGGTCGAGTACTCCGGCGATGTCGGGGATACGGCGATCGGGGGCACTTCCGTCGGGACCGCGCCACCAGGCCCTGGCTCGGTCACGACCTCGGCGCCCGCCAACGGTGCCAGCGTCACGAGCACCACTGCGTCCGGGGGGGCGGGTGGTGGTCAGGTTGTGAAGCCTCCC
>JAHFUU010000418.1 GCA_023264915.1 Microthrixaceae bacterium
GATCGAGCAGACCAGCTCAGCCGCTTCGCGCACCTCGCCGGACAGGCCGGGGCCCTCCTGGCCGAAGACGAGCATGCAGCGAACCGGAAGCTCGACGGTCTCGATGGGGACCGCACCGTCGAGGTTGTCGATCCCGACCATCACCAGGCCGTCGCCAGCAGCCCGAGCCACCAGGTCAGGCACGGTCGCGTGATGCTCGATGTGCTGATACCGGTCAGTCACCATGGCCCCGCGCCGGTTCCAGCGCCGCTGGCCGACTATGTGCACGCTGTGGGCAAGGAAGGCGTTGGCGTTGCGCACGACGGTCCCGATGTTGAAGTCGTGCTTCCAGTTCTCGATCGCGACATGGAACGGGTGGCGCCTCCGGTCCAGGTCCTCGATGATCGCCTCGTTGCGCCAGTACCGGTAGCGGTCAACGACGTTGCGACGGTCCCCGGCGGCGAGCAGATCGGGGTCCAGACGCGGATCGGTGGGCCATGGCTGAGGGCAGGGACCCACGCCGATCGGTGCGCGATCAGGTCCCTCGAGCTCGGCCATCCCAGCATCTTGGCAGGATCGGTCGGGGCACCGGCCACCTCTCCGGCGGCGGTCAGGCAAGCAGGCGGCTGAGCTGCAACGTGAGGACTCCCCTGGCCCTGGCCGCGGACAGACCCTGCTCGACACGAAGTGCCTCCCACGCGACCCAGCTCGTGACGAAGTCGAGGGCATCGACGAGATCGTCGCGATCCAGGGCGTCTGCCCGTGACAGCTCTGGCTCGAAGCACTCCTTGACCTGGTGGCGGAGGAACTTGTGGGCATTGCCCAGTGTCTGGTCGATGGCGGGACTGGATCGCCGGCGACGCTCGGCGGCCCGTCTGATCGGAGCGATGTTCTCGAAGAGCTTGGCTCGCTGGGCGGCCAGCGCCGCGATGCGCTCGACGGTCGGGCCCTCCGGCACCTCGAGCGCGAAGAGATGGCCGACCTGTTGCAGGCGGACCTCGATGGCGGCCGTGTACAGCGACTCGAGATCGTCGAAGTGGCGGAACACCGACCGCACCGATACACCCGAGCGCTCGGCGATCTGGGTCACGTTGGGGTTGTCGACCCCCTCGCGCAGCAACCCGAGGATGGCCTCGACCACCGAGTCCCGGTTTCGCTCTGCGCGTGCCCTCCGGCCGTCGACCGTGACGGCTTCACCTGCCAGCTTGCCCATCGCTCAAACCGTATGTACTGGCAGTCTTGGTGTCAATAAACGGATCCGGCGCCGATGCCCGAGCTCGCAGTCCTACCTCCGGCAAGCCAGCGCCGCCTCGGTGGCCAGATCCAGGACCCGGTCCAGGACCTCGTCGGTGTGGGCCAGCCCACAGAACATCACCTCATAGGCGCCCGGCGCTATCGCCACCCCACGGTCCAAGAGGGCGTGGAAGAGCGCCGCGTACGCCGACTCGTCGGTGGCCTTGGCGTCGTCGTAGTCCTCAGGGAGGTTCTCGCCGAGGTGCAGACCCGCGAGGGTGCCGAAGATGGGGACCCTCGCTTGGATGCCCGCGCCCTGCAAGATCCCCTCGAGGGATTCGCCAAACCGGGCAACCCGGCTCTCGATCTTCGCGAAGGTGTCGTCGGTCAGCAACGACAGGGCTGCGAGACCGGCTGCTGTCGCCAGCGGGTTCCCGCTCAGGGTGCCTGCCTGGTAGACGGGGCCCAGGGGCGCGAGCTGCTCCATCACCTCGGCCCTTCCGCCAAAGGCACCCACCGGCAGGCCACCGCCGATGACCTTTCCCAGACACGTCAAGTCGGGGTTGACACCCAGGCGTTGCTGCGCCCCGCCGTTGCCAAGCCTGAACCCGGTGATCACCTCATCGAACACCAACAGCGCGCCGGTGCGGTCACACTCGGCTCGCAGCCCCTCCATGAACCCCTCCACGGGTGGCACGAGGCCCATGTTCGCTGCCACCGGCTCGACGATCACACATGCCGTCTGCTCGTCCAGCTCTGGGACCACGTTGTACGGGGCGACGACGGTGTCAGCGACCTGGTTGGCAGTGACGCCCGCAGAGCCGGGCAGGCCGAGCGTCGCCACCCCGCTGCCGCCGGCCACGAGGAGTTGGTCTGAGTGACCGTGGTAGCAGCCCTCGAACTTCACGATCTTGGCCCGGCCGGTGAAGCCGCGAGCCAGGCGGATCGCTGACATCGTGGCCTCGGTGCCACTCGACACGAGGCGCACCATCTCCACCGAAGGCACCCTGGCAGTGATCGCCTCGGCGAGCGCCACCTCGGCTTCGGTCGGCGCGCCATAGGAGGTGCCGTCCGCCGCGGCCGACGTCACGGCATCGATCACCGCCGGGTGCGCGTGGCCGGCGATGATCGCCCCGTAGGACTGGACCAGATCCAGGTAGCGGGTTCCCTCGCTGTCCCACACGTAGGGGCCCTCGGCCCTGGACACGAAGTAAGGCGTGCCCCCTACCGCGTTGAACGCCCGCACCGGCGAGTTGACCCCTCCCGGGATCACCTTCTGGGCACGCTCGAACAGATCCCTGTTCACGTGGCCAGGCACTCGGCTGCGTGGCGGGCGAAGTAGGTGAGGATCATGTCTGCGCCGGCTCGCTTGATGGCGGTGAGATGCTCCCACATGACCGCGTCACGGTCGATCCATCCGTTGTCGGCCGCGGCATGGATCATCGAGTACTCACCGGACACGTGGTACGCCGCGATCGGAGCATCCACCTCGGCACGAGCACGGGTGATGATGTCGAGGTAGGCGAGCGCAGGCTTGACCATGACCATGTCGGCGCCCTCGGCCAGGTCCAGGCGGACCTCCTCGAGGGCTTCACGGGCGTTGCACCAGTCCTGTTGGTACGCCTTGCGATCAGCACCGTTCGCCAGTGACACGTCCACCGCGTCCCTGAACGGGCCATAGAGCCCAGAGGCGAACTTGGCCGCATACGCGAGCACCGCCACCTGCTCGTGGCCGCACTCGTCAAGAGCGTCGCGGATGGCCATCACCTGCCCGTCCATCATCCCGCTGGGGGCCACGACGTCTGCTCCCGCCTCAGCCTGCGCCATGGCCACCTGCCCGTACAGGTCGATCGTCGCGTCGTTGTCGACCTCACCGGAAGGCGTGAGCACACCGCAGTGCCCGTGATCGGTGTACTCGTCCAGGCAGAGGTCAGCCATCACGACGATCTCGTCCGCGACCTCGTCGCGCACATCTCGCAGGGCGACCTGGACGATCCCGTCAGGATCCCAGGCGCCGGATCCCTCGGCGTCCTTGCGTGCGGGGACGCCGAAGAGGATCACCGCCGGGACACCGAGCAGCCCGAGCGCACGCACCTCCTCGCACAGCGAGGATCTGGTGTGCTGCACGATGCCGGGCAGGGAGGCGATGGGCTGGGGCTCGTCGATGCCTTCGCGCACGAAGAGGGGCGCGACCAGATCATCGACACCCAGGGTCGTCTCGGCGACGAGCCGGCGCCTCGC
>JAHFUU010000419.1 GCA_023264915.1 Microthrixaceae bacterium
GCGCCTGTGGTCGTGTGGATGAAGGAGCGTGAGCCGAGGAACCGCCAGCTGCGTGCCCGCCTCGAGGCCCAGCAAGCTTCCGCAGCGCGCGCCGCTTCAGGGGAGCCCGCGATCCCAACCGCGGGTGACGAGGTCCTCGCCGGGTCGCCGGGGGGCTCTCCCGCCAAGGACCGCGGCGGCGCGAGGCTTTCGGCCGAGGTGTCGATAGCGCCGCGCCCCCGCAAGAAGCAACCGAAGAAGCGATGACATAGACCCGCTACCGCCCGGCTGCCTGCGCCCGGTTCGTGATGGTCCGCCGCGACGGTCCAGGGGCGGGCGCGGCGCGTGGAGGTCCCAGGGGTGTGATCTCCGTCACGTAGCGTACGTTCCCCATATCTTCTGATAGCTACTGTCAAGTTCAGGTAGCTATCAGAATCCTGACGAGGGGTTCGAGTTGGCCGGGGGGCCACCAAGCCATGGCTGACGTGATCGATACCGTTGACCACCCGAGGGATCCCCGAAGGGACGAGCGGCGCTCGGGCAGCAACGGCCGGCGGCGTGGCGGCCAGCAGGCAGGCCACGAGCCCGGAGCGGCACGGCATGAGCGCCCGGTCCTGCCTTCCCTGCTGGATGGCGGTGCCGCGGCAGGTGGTTGGCGGCCTGCACCGACCCTGTGGGAGCGCTCCCGCACGAACCCTCGGGTCATCGCGGCCACCCGGGTCGCCGGGCCGGCGATGGCGGTGCTCGTAGCACAGGTGGTGGCCTTCCCGCTTCCGCCGGGCGTGTACCTCTACGGCCTCGTGCTCGGCGTGCTCGGTGCCCTCGTGGCGGTGGGCATGGCTCTCGTGTACCGGGCCAACCGCATCATCAACTTCGCGCAGGGCCAGCTCGGCGTCGTACCCGCGGTGTTCGCCGCCTGCCTCGTGATGTTCTCCGGGGTGAACCTCGGTGTCGCACTCGGTGCAGGGCTGCTCGCTGCGGCGGTGCTCGGGTTCGCGGTCGAGGTGTTCATCATCCGGCGGTTCTTCCGGGCACCACGCCTCATCCTGACCGTGGCCACCATCGGCCTGGCCCAGCTCCTCATAGTCGCCGGGCTCGGCATGCCCGCACTGTGGGGCAAGGACGCCATAGCGATCACGACCGGTTCGCTTCGCCTGCCGATCAGCCTCACCTTCGAGATCAGCCCGATCGTGTTCGACGCCAACCACCTGCTTGCGCTCCTGCTCGGGCCGTTGATGCTGGCAGGTGTCATCTGGTTCCTCAGGGCGACCGACACGGGCATGGCGATCAGGGCGAGTGCCGAGCGTGCGGATCGCGCCAGCCTTCTCGGGATCCCGGTGGGTCGCGTCAACACGTTGGTGTGGGTGATGGCGACCGTGCTGTCCTTTGGGGGCATCTTCCTCCGGGCGCTGATCCTGGGGTTGCCGCTGTCCAACCCCTTCCTCGCGTTCAGTGCAGCGCTCACAGCGCTGGCAGCCTTGACGCTCGGGCGCCTCAGCGACCTCCCATCGGTCACCGTCTCGGCCATCGCGCTCGGCATCCTCGAGCAGGCAGTCGTGTGGAACCACGGGGACAACCCCGAGCTCGTGTACCCGGTGATGGCTGTTGTGGTGATGGTGGGCCTCGCTGCACGCCGGGTCGACCGCATGCGTGGCGAGCAGGATTCGGTCTCGACGTGGCGATCATCTGAAGATGTGCGCCCAGTGGCGCCGCGGGTCAGGGCGTTGCCGATCGTCCGTCGCGGCCGGGCGGCACTCGTCCTGGCCGTCGTGACGGCCTGCGTGGCCCTTCCCGTGCCCCTTGGAGAGGGCGAGCAGCTCAAAGCTGCCGCTGTCATCGTGTTCGCTCTCGTCGGCCTGTCCATAGTGGTCCTGACCGGCTGGGCCGGGCAGGTGTCGTTGGGCCAGATGGCCTTCGCGGGCTACGGCGCGGCCTTTGGCGCCATCGCATTCTTGAACCTGCACTGGGACCTGCTCCTGGCCCTGCCGTTGGCTGCCGTCGTCGGTGCCGGGGTGGCGGTGCTGGCAGGGCTCCCAGCGCTGCGCCTGCGGGGGGTCTTCCTGGCCGCGACCACCCTCGCGTTCTCTGTCGCCTCGGGCAGCTACCTGCTGAGCCAGCGCCATCTGAGCTGGATCCCCAAGGGTCGCATCGAGGACGTGACGCTGGCCCGCGTCATATCCATCGACTCGCCTGCCAAGGCCTACTACCTGTGCCTGGCGGTGACCATCGTGGCCTTCTTCGCAATCATCGGCGTTCGCCGGAGCCGCACGGGCCGTGTGCTGATGGCCCTCCGAGAGAACGAGTCCGCGGCCCGGGCCCACGGGGTATCGGTCGTTCGAGCCAAGCTCACCGGGTTTGCCATCTCCGGCGCGCTCGCCGCCGTCGCCGGCTGCTGCTACGTCATCGTAGTGTACGGCTACTCCGAGACCCTCTTCTCGCCGTCAGAGAGCGTGGCCGTGTTCACCTCGACTGTGGTCGGCGGGGTTGGCTCCATGGTCGGCGCAGTCATCGGGGCGCTCTTCTCGCGTGGTGGTGCTTGGTTCCTCGAGGGCAACTGGCCCTACCTTCCCTCAGCTGTCGGGGTCCTGATCGTCCTGTGGCTGCTTCCCGGCGGTCTCAGCAGCCTGCTGTACAAGGCCCGCAACCGTTTGCTGTCCTCAGTCGCCCACAGGCACGGCATGGCGTTTGATGCTGCGCCCGAACCGGCGGCCGAGCCGCCGAGCGCACACGCGAAGCTCACCTCAGAGGAGTCATGCAGCGGTGCTGTGCTCGTCGCGCGCAACCTCGATGTCTCCTACGGGAACGTCCAGGTCCTCTTCGACGTCTGCATGGAGGTCGGGGAGGGGGAGATCCTCGCCCTGCTCGGCACCAACGGTGCCGGCAAGTCCACGCTGTTGAAGGCGGTCTCGGGCCTCCTGGTGCCCAAGGCTGGTTCGGTGACGATCCGGGGACGGGACATCACGAGGATGCCGCCCCATCGGATCGCCGGCGCGGGAGTGGGCCAGATGCCAGGGGGCCACGGGGTGTTCCCGTCGCTGACGGTTGCCGAGAACCTCCGGCTGGCAGGCTGGATCGAGCGGCACGGCAGGCGCTTGGGACGCGACGGCACGGAATCACCCGAACCGGGACACCGCGGCACGGACGAGGTCCTTCAGCGGTTCCCGATCCTTGCCCGCCGGTGGACAGACAAGGCTGCTGACCTCTCAGGTGGCCAGCAGCAGATGCTCTCGCTCGCGATGGCGTTCCTCTCCCACCCGTCGGTCTTGCTGATCGATGAGCTGTCGCTCGGCCTCGCGCCACTGGTGGTCGAGCAGCTGCTCGCGGTCGTCCGCGAGATCGCGGCTTCCGGCACCGGCGTCGTGCTGGTCGAGCAGTCAGTCACCACGGCTTTGAGCGTCGCGGACAGGGCACTGTTCATGGAGAAGGGCGAGGTTCGCTTCGACGGGCGGGCGAAGGATCTGCTCGACCGCC
>JAHFUU010000038.1 GCA_023264915.1 Microthrixaceae bacterium
TTGGCAGGAACAAATCGGGAACCTGACCGGACTCTAAGACGTCTGAGCCCTACGGTGACCGCGACGCGGCGGTCGAGATCAGGGAGAAGGGGCAATGACCACCAGGCGTACGGGTGCCCTCGCTGCGGCACTGTGTCTTGCATCGATCCCTCTCGTGGCGGGCTGCTCGCAGAGCTCGGGCGTTTCGAGGAGCGAGTCCGCCCCGAGAGCCCAGGACCAGGCGGTCAAGTCCGGTGCCTCGGACCAGAACAGCGCCAGCGAGAAGGCCGCGAACGTGCAGGTGCTGGACGGCTCTCCCGCCCAGACCGGCCGACAGGTCGTCTCGACCGCGACCATGGCCGTCAAGGTCGACGATGTCGTGCCAGCTAAGGAGAAGGCGACCGCCAGCATCGAGGGCCTCGGCGGTGATCTGTACAACGAGCAGACGAGCCTGTCGACCAGGTCGACCGCCACGGTCACCTACAAGGTTCCACCCGAGAAGTTCAACGAGGCCCTCCGCGACCTGGCGGGGCTGGGCAAGCTCAGCTCCCAGGATGTCAAGACCGAAGACGTGACCCAGCAGGTCGTCGACCTCGATGCTCGGATCCGGGCCGCGGAGGCGAGCACTCAGCGCGTGACCGATCTGGTCGGCCGCACCAACAACGTCACCGAGCTGGCGAACCTCGAGAACGAGGTGCAGCGCCGCCAGGCCGAGCTCGAGAGCCTGCGCGGACAGAAGCGCACGCTCGATGCCCGCATCGATCTGGCCACGATCGTGTTGACCCTGAGCAACGACGATGCACCTGCCAAACCGTCAGAAGCACATCTGCCGGGATTCCTCGATGGGCTCTCGGGTGGCTGGACCGCATTCATCAACGTGATGACCGTGACCGGAGCCGTGGTTGGGGCACTGATCCCCTTCGCCTGGATCGCTGTGCTGGTCGCTGTGCTCATCTGGCTACTGCGCCGCAAGTCGCGCTCCGCGCGGGCCCCTGCCGGGGCACCTGCGCCACCGGCTTGAATCGGCGTGGCCGACCCATGAGGTAACGCCGACCGTTGCTCGGGCATGAGAGGGCGTCGATCCCACGCCGGAGGTGCCCTCATGGCTTCAGTGCCCACGACCGTTGTGACCGGACCTGTTGCGGCGGGCGAGCAGCGCACAGTGGTCCGTCCACATGGCGAACCACCCGGTCGCCCGCTGTCGCCTGATGAGGGCGGGTCACCCGATCAGCCGCTGTCACCTGAGCCCCCCCAGACCGCGGGCGCCAAGCATCCACTCCCGTCACGACCCCGTCGCAATCGATCGCGACTCGTCCCCTACGTCGCCGTCCTGGCATTGGTCGTCCTGGCAGTCGGCGCGATGACGCTCGGAGGTCGTTCGGCATCCTCGAAGTTCAGCTCGGTCGGGAACGCGATCGACAGTGGGTCTGGCCGGCCCGCCGTGCCCGCAGGTGACGCGCAGCCGGTGGCGAGGGCCAGCGGGGGACAGTCACAACAAGCATCGAGCTCGGCATCACCCGCGGGCGCGGCACCGGCGTCGTCTGCCTCGGCGGCTCCCTCGTCGGCCGGGGTCAAGGTGCTCGACGCGCCTGCCTCTGAGACGGGCAGGAAGGTTGTCTCGACGGGGTCGCTCACGGTCCGCACCGACGACGTCGTATCTGCCAAGTCAAAGGCCGATGAGGTGGCGGTCAACCTCGGTGGCCTGGTCTTCGGCGAGCAGACAACCGTCAGCTCGACCTCGAAGTCACAGGTCACCTTGAAGGTTCCCCCGGAAGCCTTCGAGCAGGCGCTCCGCGAGCTGGCAGGGCTCGGACGCCTCGTGTCAGAGGAGGTCAAGACCGACGATGTCACCCAGCAGGTGGTCGACCTCGACGCGCGCATCCACTCGGCCGAGGCGAGCCTGGCGCGCGTGCGTGATCTGGTCGGCCGGACCAACAACCTGACCGAGTTGGCGAGCCTCGAGAACGAGGTGCAGCGCCGCCAGGCAGACCTCGAGAGCTTGCAGGGCCAGAAGCGCACCCTGGAGGGCAGGACCGACCAGGCAACGATCGTCCTCACCCTCGAGACCGCCGCCGTTCCCCCCGGTTCACGAGAAGCCTCGGCCGCTCCTCCAGAGCCGTCCCATCTCCCAGGGTTCGCCGACGGCATCAATGTCGGCTGGAACGCTCTGGTCAGCACCGGCACGGTGGTCGGTGCCGCCCTCGGCCTGGTCCTGCCGTTCGTGTGGCTCGCCGCGCCGATCGCAGCTGTCTGGATGCTCGGTCGCCGTCGCCACAGTCGCCGGCTTGCGGATGCTCCCGCGTGATCTGGTCAGAGGATGCCGAGCTTCTTGTTGCGGAAGGCGGCCTGGAGGGTCTGCTGATCGAAGCCCTGTGGCACGTAGCCGGTGGCCGCGTACATGAACAGGGCAGTGCGGTAGATGCCTGTCAGAGCGGACACGATCACAGCACCGACGGTGATGATGACGAGCGCCAGCACTATCCCAACCATCCACAGCCTGACTGCGATGAACAGCGCGCCGATGCTGATGGCCACGAGCATCACGAGCAGGTTGATGAAGCCGAAGCCGATGTTGGCAGCCAGGTTCTCACCCCAGGTCTTGCGAAGGACCTCGGCCGAACGCTTGAGCGCGGCAAAGGGCCCGAGCCCTTCGATGACGACGAAGGGCACGGCGAGCCACGACACGACGTTCCAGGCGAAGTTGATGGTCGAGGCGATCAGCTGGCCGAGGATGCCGCCCCGCTCGGCGATCGAACGGAGCACCAGCCCCACGGTCGCGTTGATCAGGGCCCACCCGAGAAGTTGGGGAAGCCTGGTGGATGCCTTGGCGAAGGCGCTGCCCAGGGTCGGGGTGCCGCCCGTGAGCCGCTCGTGCGCGCCAGCCATCAGCACAGCCGTGAAGAAGGTGACCACGACGGACAGGAGCACGTACCCGGCCACGATCACGATGTATGTCGCCGGGGTCTGCTGGTACTGGGTCGAGGTGACCGAGCCGTCCAAGGGGTTCGTGCTCCTTGCCGGGACCTTGCTGATCGTGGCGAAGATGCCGACACCCATGGCTGCCATCACAGCCGCGGAGCAGAATGCCGAGATCACCGGGATGGTCGCCAGATGCTTGTCGGTCTTGAGCACCCCCCAAGAGGTCTTGAGGAGCTGCATCGAGTTCTGGATCTTTCCCATCCGCCCAGCGTAGTGACGGCTGTGTCACCCGTCACCCACTTAATGGCCAGCCAGGGCCATTGGCCGGTTCCTGCGGTGCTGGTCAAGGGATGAACCAGACCAAGCTCCACAGCGTGCTCAGCCAGGCAAATGCCGTCACAGGGGGTGGTTACTGTTCTCTGGATGGGAGACGAGGTGGATGCGGTGAGAGACGGCACTTCCGGCAGCCCGGTGCGGGGCGCCGGCGAGAGCGCGCACGAGGCAGCGGCTGGCACCGCCGGTGAGGGGCATGTCGAGACAGTGCCCGGGGGTGCGGTTGCGGGTCTCGTGATCGGCACCGACGATGCGACACCGCTCGAGTACTGGGTCGCGGTGGCGCCGGGTTCGATCCTTCAGCTCGACGACGTGGTGGCTCTTGACCGCACCCTCCCAGATGGCTCCAAGGTGGCCATGTACGGCGTCGTCATCCAGGTTCGGGCACGCCACGAGGGGGCCCGCTTCGACAGCGACGTGTTCTTGATCGCCGACGGGGTCATGCCCGCCGAGGTCAGCGAGGCGGCTCTGGTCCAGGCCACCAGGTTCGAGCCTGAGGTCTTCGTGCCACCGCTGCCTGGCGAGGCGGTGCGCAAGGCGGCCGGCGTCGAACGTGACCGGGCACTGTTCGCTGACACCATGCGCCGGCCCCTCCCGGCTGGGCTGTCCCGCGACGACGAGCCGGTCCTCGTCAACCTCGAGTTCGTCGACGGCACCCGAGGCGCACACGTCAACATCAGCGGCATCAGCGGTGTGGCGACCAAGACCACCTACGCCACCTTCCTCGTCTACTCGTTGTTCAACTCGGGCGTGTTGGGTGCCGAGGCGATGAACACCAAGGCCCTCGTCTTCAACGTCAAGGGTGAGGACCTGTTGTTCTTGGACCACCCAAACGTCGAGCTCACCGACCATGAACGGGACCGCTACCGGCGCTTGGGCCTGCCCGTGGGCGCGTTCGGGAGCGTGGCCGTGTTCGCCCCGCCGCGCCGGGGCGACAACAACGCCACGCCCGACGTGGCCAGCCGCACCTTCGGCGTCACCTCGTTCTACTGGACCTTGCACGAGTTCTGCGCACACGAGCTGCTGCCGTTCCTGTTCGCCGACGCAGAGGACGATCGTGCCCAGTACACGCTCGTCATCCACAACGTCGCCGCCCAGCTCAAGCACGCGGCACCCGCAGGCGAGGGGGCGGTGTCGATAGATGGGGCGACCGTGCGCACCTTCTCACAGCTCGTCGACGTGATACAGGCCAAGCTCGACCCCGACGACGCTGACTATGACCGCTGGGCCGGCCGGGCGATCGGGCAGGGCACCGTCAACGCGTTCATCCGTCGGCTGCACGGGGCCGTGCGGCACGTCGAGCACCTCGTCCGTGCCGATCAACCCGGTTCCGGTTTCCACCAGGTCGGCTTCGACTCACAGGTCACCGTCGTCGACCTCCACAACCTCAACGACCGGGCCAAGCGGTTCGTCGTGGGAGTCGTCCTGCGCCGCGCGTTCGAACGCAAGGAGCGCTCGGGTCAGGCCAGGCCGCTTCAGTTCGTCGTCCTCGACGAGCTCAACAAGTACGCGCCGCGCGACGGATCCAGCCCGATCAAGGAGATCCTGTTGGATGTCGCCGAACGGGGACGCTCGCTCGGGATCATCCTGATCGGTGCGCAGCAGACGGCGTCCGAGGTCGAACGGCGAATCGTCGCGAACTCCTCGATCCGTGTCGTCGGGCGGCTCGACGCGGCCGAGGCAGGTCGCGGAGAGTACGGCTTCCTGCCCGCGGTGCAGCGCCAGCGAGCCACCCTCATCAAGCCCGGCACCATGATCCTCAGCCAGCCCGAGCTGCCCGTGCCGCTGGTGGTGCAGTTCCCCTTCCCGGCGTGGGCCACCCGCGCAAGCGAGGCGTCTGCGCTCGACAATCCTGCCGCGCCGGGTGCGGGCGCCGAAGCGACCCGCGACCCCTTCGCGGGATTCCCCTCATGAGGTCCCTTCCGTGAGGTCCCTGTCGTGAGGTTGCTGCACACGTCTGACTGGCATGTCGGGAAGGCGATGCGGGGGGCAAGCCGTGCTGCCGAGCACGAAGCCGTGCTCGCTGAGATCGTCGGCATCGCCAACGAGCGCGAGGTCGACGTGGTGCTCGTGGCAGGCGATCTGTTCGAGACGGCGGCTCCGTCGCCCGAATCCGAGCGGATCGTCTATCGGGCACTGCTCGGCTTGGCAGCCGATGCTCGACGGCCGGTGGCAGTGATCAGCGGCAACCACGACAACTCCAGGCGCCTCGCCGCCGTGGCTCCCCTTCTCGCACTCGGCGGGGTGACGGTTCAGACCGCTCTTGCGTCTCCAGACCACGGTGGGGTGCTTGCAATCGACGTCGGCGCGGTGGCCCTCCGCGTCGCGATGGTCCCGTTCCCCTCACAGCGATATGTCGTGCACGCCGACGACCTGATGGGTCTCGGGGCCGACAAGCACGCCCAGCTCTATGACGACCGGCTCCGGAAGGTCATCGAGGCTCTTGCCGGAGGGTTCGCCGACGGTGCGGTCAACGTGGTGCTTGCCCACCTGTTCTGTGCGGGCGGTGTTCTGGGAGGTGGCGAGCGAAGCGCCCACACGATCATCGACTACTCGGTCAGCGTGACTGCCTTCCCTGCCACCGCGCACTACGTGGCTCTCGGTCACCTGCACAGAGCCCAGTCCCTCGCTGGCCCGTGCCCGATCTTCTACAGCGGGTCGCCTCTGCAGATGGACTTCGGTGAGAGCAGCGACACAAAGGCTGTGCTGGTCATCGATGCTGACCCTGGTGTGCCCGCCTCGGTGACCGAGGTACCGCTCACGTCAGGGCGCGACCTCCGCACCCTCAAGGGCACGCTGACAGAGCTCGAAGGTCTTGTCGGTACCACAGGCGATGCGTTCTTGCGCGTTGAGGTCGACGAGCCCTCACGGGCTGGTTTGGCTGACGATGTTCGCCAGCTCTTCCCCGATGCGGTAGAGGTGGTGGTGCCCGCAGGGGCACCAGGCGGCACCGACCGAGACCTGGCCGCACGGGCCGGCCGCACGCCCCATGAGCTCTTCGAGATGTTCCTCGCCGAGCGCAAGGTGCAGGACCCGCGGCTCGTGGCGATGTTCGACGCCCTGCTCGACGAGGCGACACAGGCACGAGCCGGGGGTACCGATGGCGAGCTGGCCTGGACCTCTGAGCCGGGGGGTGGCAACGATGCGGCCTGAGCGCATCTGCATCGAGGGCTTCGGAACGTTTCGCGAACCAGTCGAGGTCGACTTCGAGGGAGCTGGCCTGTTCGCGCTGAGCGGCCCCACCGGTTCGGGCAAGTCCACCGTCATCGACGCGATCGTCTTCGCCCTCTACGGGGTCGTCCCACGCCTCGACGACAAGAAGCTCGTCGGGCCGGTCATCAGCCAGGACCGGCTCGAGGCCAAGGTTCGGCTCGACTTCTCCGTCGGTCCCCAGCACTACAGCGCTACGCGAGTCGTCAGGGCCAAGGTCCCCAGGTCCGGTTCTGGTGAGACGGTGGGGATGCGTGGAGGCACGACCCGAGAGGCGCGCCTCGAGCTGCGCGGGGCTGGTGGCGACCCCGAGGTTCTCGCGGGCACCGCGGACGAGCTCACCGCTGAGGTCGAGCGGCTGCTGGGTCTGAGCGTCGATCACTTCACCACCTGTGTCGTGTTGCCCCAGGGCCAGTTCTCGCGCTTCTTGCACAACAAGAGCGCGGACCGCCAGAAGCTCCTCAAGGAGCTGCTCGACATGGGCGTCTATGCCGAGATGGCCGCGGTGGCCCGGTCCAGGGACAAGGCGTCCCAGGCGCAGCTCGCGTGGATCACGAGCCAGCTCGAGGACCTCGACTTCGCGACGGCCGAGGCAGCCGGCGAGCTCGCCGCCAGGGTGGCAGGGCGCGAGTCGGTGATCAAGCTGATCGACGAGCTCCAGCCCCGGATCGAGTCGATCACCGAGTCGATCCGTGACCTGAAGCTCCAGGGACAAGATGCTGCGGACTGCGCGACGAGGCTCCGGCAGGCCAAGTTGCCTTCCGGCGTCACCGAGCTGGCAGCAGATGCCTCCGCTTCCGAGGCCGCAGTCGACGATGCCGATGGCGCGTTGGCTCGAGCCTCAGCCGAGGTCGACAGCTCGACCGCGCGGCGCGATGCGTTGGGTGATCGAACAGCGCTCGAACTGGTCCGCCAGGACCACCTCCGGCGAGCCAGCCTGAAAGAGCGCATCGAAAAGGGCCGGGCCCTGGTGGCCGCGGCTGCCATCGCGCTCGAGGGATCAGAGGCCTCCGCGGAAGCGTCGAGCGTCGCCGTCGAGTTGGCCAAAGCGGCTCTGGAACGGGCCCGCACGGCCAATCGTGCTGCCGAGCTGGCCAAGCACCTCGCTGTTGGCGAACCCTGCCCGGTGTGCGGCAACGAGGTGCACGAGCTGGTCGACCACACAGCACCCGAGCTGACCGAAGCCGAGCAGTCAGTCGAGTCGGCTCGTGAGGTTGCCACAGCCGCCGACGAGGTGCGAGTGAGCTGCGCGGCCAACCACACCAGGGCTGCGGGCTTGCTGGCCGAGCGCGAGCGCGAGCTGGCCGAGATAGATGAGAGGTTGGCGGATTCGCCGGGCCTGGAATCGACGACCGAGACCCTCTCTGCGATGGACACCGCCGACGAGGCAGTCAAGTCGTCCCGGTCTGCCGAGAAGGCAGCGCGCGTCGCCCTCGAAGCGGCACGCATGGCACAGCAGCAGGTCGCGGGCCGGCTCGAGGCTGCCTGGGAGGCGTTTGACTCCACCCGCGACCACCTGGCCCTACTCGAACCGCCGCCGGTGGACAGGAGCGACCTCGCCACTGCCTGGCATCCCTTGATCCAATGGGCACAGGCCCAGGCAGGCCGTTATCAACAAGTGGCAGGCTCGCTGGCACAGCAGATAGCAGAGCGCGAATCCGAACGCGCCGAGGTGGTTGCCCAGATCTCCAGGGCGTGCACCGAGGCTGGCATCGACACGGGCCACCGTCCTGCACGTGACGCAGCCGGGGACGCGCTCGCAGACGCGAAGGCAGATCTCAAGAGCGTCGAAGCCGGCTTGTCCAGGCGCGACGAGCTCGAGGCCGAGGCGGGTCATCTCAGGCAGACCCAGCAGGTCTCCGCCATGCTCGGCCGGTTGCTGGGTGCTACCGGATTCGAGAAGTGGGTGCTGGATGAGGCGCTTGTCCGCCTGGTGGCCGGTGCCACACAGGTGCTGCGCGAGCTGTCCGATGGTGCCTACTCGCTGGTGCTCGATGCGAAGTCAGACTTCTTCGTCATCGATCACAACAACGCGGATGCATCGAGGTCGGTCCGCACCCTCTCGGGCGGTGAGACCTTCCTGGCGTCATTGGCTCTGGCGCTCGCGTTGGGTGACCAGGTCGCGGAGATGGCAGCGGCAGGCGCCGCGCGGCTCGAGTCGATCTTCCTCGACGAGGGCTTCGGAACCCTCGACCCCGAGACCCTTGACACCGTTGCGACCGCCATCGAAGAACTGGGCGCCGGGGGTCGCATGGTCGGCCTGGTGAGCCACGTGCGCGACCTGGCCGAGCGCATGCCTGTCCGTTTCGTCGTCACCAAGGGTCCGGCAACCTCGACTGTCGAGAGGATCGACCTGTGACCGGTCGGCCGCGCACAGCCACCGACAGGCTCTGGTGCCTGTGCTGCGCTTGCCTCCATCACCTGACAGCCAGGCCTGCTGGCACCGGCGCGAGATGAGGTTCGCGGTCGAGTCATGGTCTCCTGACTATGGCGCTCCCACCACTGACCAGACCCTCGTCGAGAGCCCGGCCGAGGTTGACGCCTGGGTCGAGGCCGCGCCCGAGCAGTGGTCGCCGCGGCGCCCCTCGAGTGGGGCCGGACCGCTCGATTCGATCCTTTTCGTCGATGGCGTGCGGCGCGTAGAGGCCCACGTGTGGATCACGACAGACGACGGCCAGGTCCACCAGGGACTGTGCGCATCGTTCGCGTCCGGTGGCGTGCTGTGCAACGGTGCTGCGGTCGTCGTGGGTCCCCAGGTCCGGCGAGGGCTGTTCAGCAGCACTCCCCACGCCGAGCCGATCGTGACCTCCCACGCGAGGTTCGACCTTCACAGCGACGTCCGCTCCGAGAGCAGCGATCTGACCCTGCTGGTACAGGACGCGATGGCGCGGCTCGAGGTTGACGTTGCACGGCTGAGCCACGACGAGGCGAGCCTGGTCGTGGTGGACGGGCCCCTGCGGCAGGGGCACAACACCGGTCAACCCAGCAGTGACATCGCACTGGTCGGGTACATAAAGACCCACACGACCAGCTACGGGCCGCCTGTCGTGCGCGAGACGGTGACACGGCTCGGTCCCGGTGAGCGCACACCGATCATGGCCTTGGGCGGCCGGCACCCCAAGTTCAGCTGGTACCTACGGCTGCCGTGTGACGTCGCGCATGGGTGGTCCGGTGTGGTGCGCCTCGAGACGCTGGCCCGGCACCCTGCCACCGAGGTGGTCTCCTTCGCGGACCGCCTGGCGCTCACGCTCGGACGTTACGCCTCGGCCCCCCAGAAGGATCCCCGCGCTCCCCAAAACCTCTACCCGATCGGAGGGCTCGAGCGCGAGCTGCGCCGCAGGCTCGGCGACGCCGGCCTCGTGTACCGGTCGCTTCGGGTGGCCTCCGCCGTCGAGAAGATCAACGCCGGCGGGCACTCCCGGTCCCTAGATCTGGGATCGCGTCGACCTCCATGACGATGAACGGGTGAACGCCCAGCACTCGGACCGACAGCAACGAAGGGATCACCAGATCCGCGTCACCAAGCTCGTCGGGGTCCCTGACCGCCGCAACGCCTATCACCTGTAGACCTGCCGATCTGGCGGCTGCCACGCCGTCGGGGCTGTCGGCAAACGCGAGCGAGAAGGCGGCATCGGTCCCGAGCTCGGCGACCGCGGACACATAGTGGCCTGAGTCGAACAGCGGGATCGGTGCCTGAGCCGAGGCCGAGACCTCATCGCTGGCATCGGATCGTTCTCTCGCGTCCTGATCGCTTGCTGGTGCGGTGATGACGACCCCGGGCGCGGGTAGCGCGGCGTCGTTGAAGTGACGGATCGCGTCGTCGCGCTCGATGTGGCTGAGCAGCGCCCACCTGCCGCTGGGCAAGAAGGCAAGGACATGATCAGCGCCTGGGAGGGCAAGCACCAACGGGATGCCGGACGCGACGTCCAGTCGAAGGTTCGTGAAACCGAAGATCGTCGCTTCACATTCAACAGTCGCGAACAACCCTGCTCTGCTCCCTCTGTCTGGTCCTCCTCGTCGGGCCCACCCGATCTCCGGTGGGACCCCACGTGGCTCTCACCCGATGGCC
>JAHFUU010000420.1 GCA_023264915.1 Microthrixaceae bacterium
CTTCCTCCTGTTGCCGGCGCCGTGTGCCGCCGCCGAGATGTGTTGTTCGATGAGCTGACCCTACGAAGAGCCGGTCAAGGTTCGGTCACAGCCCCAGAAGGGCTGGTCAGCCTGGGTGCGGCAACCTGGAACAGCTCGTGCTCTCCCCTTCGCACGATGAAGCCCCGTCCGGGCGGGAACCGCAGGATGGCCCTTCGCGGCAACCTAGCGCCCAAGATGTCGCCGTCGAGCTCGAGCTCGGGCTGCAACAGCAACCCTGTCTTGTCCTTGCGAAGCTCGCCGGCGCTGTTGAAGTTCGAGCGTCGCAGGGCCCCGTTCTCTCCCGCGGCGACGATGCGGACCAGGTGATCGCGCGCGAACTTCGCCAGGGAGCCAAGGGGCTGGTCGGCGGGGCCGTCGACCAGGTCGGTCACGTCGTCGACGATCAGCACGATGCCATAGGGCGGCACTCCGCTGGCCTCGAGGCGATCGCGCAGCGCCGTGAGGTAGGAGGCGCACTCGGTCTCACCCACCGCCCACCCGCTCCAGCGCATCAGGGGCTCGAGCTCGCGGCGGCGAGCCGAGACCAGATGCAGCTCGGGTGGCGACGGAGTGCGTGCGAGCGCGCAGGCGATCGCCGCGAGTGACGTCGTGCGCCCGCTCCGGCCGGGCCCCGAGATCACGCAGTGAGAGCTCGACAGATCGAGCCCGGTCGGTTCGAGGTCGTTGTCGCCGATCCCGAAGATCGCGGTGAGCGGCCTGCGCGAATGCGCGATGTCGTCGAGCGAGACCGAGTCCGGCAGCAGCCCCACGCCCGGTGCCCGACGATCGCCGTGGGTCGCGGCGAGCCGCTCACCGAGATCGTCCAGCGCGCGCTGCTGGGCTTCGCCTGACTGCCCGGTGCCGACGATCGCAACCTGAAGCTCGAGGCCGTCCACGAGCGCACGACCCGGGGGGGCCTCGAGGTCGGCTAGGCGGCTGTCGACTCCCACGTTCGAGTACTCGTCCTTCGAGCTGAGCCGCAGCACGACCCGCCGGGTGATCGACCCGAGCAGCGCGCTGGTCACCGCACCCCGCCTGTCACCGGTGATGACGAAGTGGATCCCCACGCTCCGGCCGTCTGACACGAGCCGGGGCATCAGGTCCAACAGCTCGCCTCCCTGGACCTTCTCGTAGGCCGCGGCGAAGCCCCCGTACCCGTCCAGCAGGATCACGATCCGCTCACGCTCGTCACCTTCGGGCGCGAGGGACCGGTACTCGGTGAGGTTCGACGCCCCGTAGGCCGACAGGAGGTTGCGGCGATCGGCCACTCGCTGACGGAGGGTTCGGAACAGCCTCGTGACCTGCTCGGTGTCCTCAGCAGAGAGAACGTCACCCACATGTGGAAGCGCGCGCAGGGCTGACAGCCCGCGGCTGGCGAAGTCGAGGCCGTACATGTGGAGCCCGTCAGGTGAGGTCGACTGGCTGAGGCTGGCAGCGATCGTCCTGAGGCACACCGTCTTGCCCGTGCCTCCGGTGCCGAACACCAGCACCGAGCCATCACGATCGAGATCGACCGTGTAGAGCTCTTGTGACTGCTGGCCGGGCTTGTCGACCACTCCCAGCACGACCACGTTGTCCGGGGGCAGCGGGCCCCGGTCCGCGCGGTGGACGAGGGAACTGCCGGCGCCGCCGGCACCTGAGGCCCCCTCACCCGAACCGAGTGTTCCCCTGAGAGCCCGCGGCCGGTCGGGGTGGGTCGGATTGACCGTCCGCGCAGCGCGCCCCTCTCCGTTCGAGCCGCCATCTGCACGCGCTTCGACGGGGGGCTCGCCGGCAAGGGTGGATCGCAAGCGCTGCTCGGTCGGGGCCTGCCCGGCACGATCATCCAGAACCGCGGCTGCCTCCGGGTGCGCGACCGCTGTACCGGGCGGCGCACCGACGAGGCCTGCGAGGTCGATGACCTCGCCGAGCGGGTCGAGCAGCGGGGTCCTGGGGGGTGCCAGGCCCGCGACTGTCGTCGCAGCCGTGAGGTTGGCGACCAGAGCCATGAGGTCCGTCGGCCCCGCCTCAGCCGGGTCGAGGTCGGGCCGCTCACCTGTCGAGCCGACCGCACCCTCGAACTCGAACTCGGTCAGGATCACGTCGGGGACCCCGGTCTCAGACAGCGAGTGGCCACCTACGTAGCCGGCCTGGAACTGCACCGGATCGTTGCTGCCGATACGGGCGAAGGCCCGACCGGGCGTCGAGACGTCGATCTTGTGGGCAGCCTTGGAGCCGATGACGTCCACGCTCTCGGGCTCTTCGGCAACGCGCAGGGCGACCCGCATGTTGGTGTTGGCCCTGATGTTGTCGGTGACGACGCCCGCTGGGCGCTGGGTTGCCAGGAGCAGGTGCATCCCGAGGCTACGGCCTCGCTGGGCCACGTCGACCATGCCGGCGACGAAGTCGGGGATCTCCTTTGCGAGGGCCGCGAACTCGTCGATGACGATCAACAGGTTCGGTGGCGTCCCGGGCGTCCCCTTGCGCTCCATGTCGCGCAGATCCTTGGCCGAGGCCGCTCCGAGGATGTGCTCGCGCCGCGTGATCTCGGCGTTGAGCGAGGTGAGAGCCCGGCGGGTGAGGTGCTCGTTGAGGTCGGTGACGAAGCCAACCGTGTGGGGTAGGTCCTTGCACTCCTTGAACGCTGCCCCGCCCTTGTAGTCCACCAGCAGGAAGGTGAGCTTGGTCGGAGGATGCGTCGCGGCCAGCGAGACCACGAGGGATTGGAGCAGCTCGCTCTTGCCGGCTCCCGTGGTCCCCGCTACCAGGCCGTGCGGCCCATCTGACCGGACGTCGATGGCCAGCTCGCCGCGGCCGGTGACACCGAGCGGGGCGCGCAGCTCGGTGCCCATCGCCCACCTGTGACGGATCACGTCTGGTTGGGTCAGGACGTCGGTGCCGCCCAGCAGCTCGATGAGGGGAACCGACCGGGGCACGCCGGCATCACGCGTGAGGGGCACGGAGTTGTCGACCAGGGGTGCCAGGCGTCGGGCGCATGCACCCGCGTCGTCGAGGCTCAGGGCCTCGTAGGTGACCCGGTCGAGCCGATCGTCCTCTGTTGCGAAGGACAGCTCGGTCCAGCTGGCATCGGTGCTCAACTCGGCTACCGCGCCGCAGAAGTGAGGGATCTGGTCCCGGGCCGAACCGACCCACACGAAGTGGACGCCGACCTGGGGTCCTTCAGCGAGCAACTCGGTGAGGCGATGGCGGTCGAGGGGCTCGTACTCGTCGAACACGACGAGGATCGCCGGCAACTGGGGTGCCGCATCGACCACGCCCGGCGTGGCGATGCGGTCACGGATCACATGCCGGAGCTCCTCGAGCAGGGTCTCGGCCGAGGCCTCTGTGGATGCCAGGGTCGAGCCAGTGATGGGCGAGGTGACCGATCGGGTGTGCGGCAGCCACTTGAGCCACTCCCACTCCCGCAGGC
>JAHFUU010000421.1 GCA_023264915.1 Microthrixaceae bacterium
CGAAGCATCGCCGACCAGCATGCCGCCGAGCACCTCGGTCCCACCGGCAGACACGACTAGCTTCTTGTAGATGTCGTTGATCGGGTCGTCCCAGGTCAGCCCGCGGGACCCACCGGTCGTCGCGAACGCGTCCCCGAAGGTTGCGACGTCGACCCCGAGCAGCTTCAGCCGCGTGGAGGTGTTCGCGCCCACGAAGGCGGCCCGTTCGTCGCCGCCGAGCCTGTCCACCAGGACTCTCGCCATCTCATAGCCTGGCCCGACCAGACCATAGAGCCGACCCTCGTGCGAGGCGATCTCACCGATGGCGTGGATGTCGGCGTCGCTGGTGGTCAGGGTGTCATCGACCGCGATGCCACCCTTGGTTCCAAGCACCAGCCCCGAGGCCCGGGCCAGCTCGTCACGGGGCCGGATGCCCGCTGAGACCACGACCAGGTCGGTCATCAGATCGTCGCGGTCCTCAAAGCGCAGGCCCGACACAGCCGGCCCGATGCCAGTTGTGAGCTCTGATGCCGAGCAGCCGAGATGAACGGTGACGCCCAGGTGCTCGACCCGGCGTTGAAGGGCGCCAGCACCTCGTTCGTCTAGCTGAACGGGCATGAGCCGGTCGGACAGCTCGACCACATGGGTCTGGAGCCCGAGGGCCATCAACGCACTCGCGGCCTCCAAGCCCAACAGGCCGCCACCGATGACGGCCCCTCGGCGGACTTCGGTACGGCTGGCCCAGGCGGCGATCGCCTCTGTGTCCTCGATGGTCCTGTAGGTGAAGACGCCTGCGGCACGAATCCCGGGGATGGAGGGAACGAACGGGAGGGACCCGGTGGCCAGCACCAAGCGGTCATAGCGGACCTCGCGCCCGGTGCGGGTCACGACGACGTGCCGGGCGCGATCCAGCACAGCGACAGGGTCGCCGAGATGTGCCGCGATCCCGTTGGCCTCATAGAAGCCCGGAGGGACGAGGCAGAGCTGATCGGCATCGGCTCCCGAGAACCACGACGAGAGCCGCACGCGGTCATAGGCAGGCCGGCGCTCCTCGCCGAGAACAGTCACGTCCCAGTCGCGGTGAGCGCCGCGAGCCACCAGGGTCTCGACCAGCCTGTGGCCGACCATGCCGTTGCCGACGACGACCAGTCGGTCCGGTCGCCTGGGCCGGTTCTCGGATCGGTAGGTAGCGTCCATCCCAGGGCACATGAAGACTGACCGGTGTTGCCCGACGATTGCAGCACTGTCAACGGCGCGAGAAGGTGACCATGCGTCTGTTCCGGTTGCCGAGTGAGAGTTCTCACGGGGGCTTCGCGCCGCCGAGCGCTGATGGTTACGCTGAGGTCTAATGGGTTTCCTGGACAGCGTGAAGAAGGGCCTGGACGATGTCGCCAAGAACATAAACCAGGCTGTGAGCAACCCGGCTGTGAACCAGCCAGTCGGCGCGGGCGCTGCTCCGGCCCCAACTGGCGGCTCGCCCGCTGCACCCAACCCCGATGCCTATGTGGATGACAGCTACATCGACGGCAGCGCGCCCCAGACCTGGCTGGGCCCCCCGGTCGCCACACCCGAGGATCTGCTTGCGCCCGGCCTGGGAATGGTCGTCGCCTTCGCGGACCCGCAGGTGTTCGAGACCGACGAGGGGACAGTCGCGCGCTACGTCGACCAGGCAAACGGCCTGACGCTCGATGTGATCTCGATCGACGAGGACTTCCTCGGCCGGTTCCAGACCCACCAAGCGCTCTTCGAACACTTCTCCGCCCCCCTCGGTTCGGTCGAGCAACTCGACTTCGGTGACGCAGGGATCAACGGCAGCAGGGGGCAGGGCCACGTGGAGGTGGTGGTGAGCCTGGCCGACATGGTCGCCAAGTTCGATCTCTATGGCCCAGAGGGGCTCGACCTGTCAGTGGTGGCGGCGAACCTGCGCGACCTCGCGCGGGCAGCGCTTCGCTGGTGAACGTTCTATGACAGCGACCTGCCCGGCGGCTTGATCGAGTGGTTCGAGCGTGCGTCGTTCGGCACCTTGCGCGCCTACCGGGATAGGGCAGTCGGTCTGCAGGCAGCTGCGTCTCAAGCTGAATCGACGAACAGGAATCCGGATTCGCCTTCCGCGCCGTTCCACACGACCAGGCTCCCGGACTTGGTTGGGAATCGGGTTCGTTGACCGCCTCGTCGACGGCGTAGCGCATGAAGCCAAGGCGGGCGCGATGTCGACGCCAAGAGCTCCTCGAGGGCTGGTACGGGTCTGGTCGACCGCTGACTTCGCGATCGCTTCGCGAAGAGTCCTGGATCCGGTCAACCAGCAGTTGACAGAACGGCACCAAAGGCGCCGGCGGGATCAGTGACCCCCGAACAGGTCGGGTCCGCGTAGGTCTTAGCCCCGCCCTGGCATGGGCGATCGCGGTTGGCAGACCAGAACGCGACCCGCCCTATGCCTGCGGACCCCGCGACGAAGGCACGGGCGTCATCCAGGGTGAACACCTCGTCGCTTGCATCGTTCTGGCCGATCATCGGCGTCACTCCGACCAGTGCCCGAAGCGTCGCAGCAGAAGCACCGGGCCACAGCGTCGCCATCTGCGCCTGGGTGGCCGCCGCAGCGTCAAGGGCGTATTGACCCATGCGACCTGCGGGGTTCGGCGCGGCCCAGGCGCCGTAGTCCATGGCCATGATGTTGACCGTGCGGAGGCTCGCCCCAGCGTCTCGTGCAGACCTGACCACTGTCACCCCGTCGGCCGTTAGCCCTTGCGGCAAGGCCGGCAGCGTGAGGGAGACGTCGAGGCGCTTGCCCGCCTTCGCGGCACGCGACTGCAAGGTGGCGATCGCCTCGGATCGTCGCGTGACCGATGCAGGAGCTGCGACCGCCCCGCCCTCGACGTCGAAGTCGATGGAGGTCAGGCCGTAGGTGTCGATGACGGCCTGGTACGCGGACGCGAGGCTGGTTGCGTCACCGCATGACTGCGCCAGCTCGACGCCGTTCGCGCCCCCGAAGGAGATGATGACGTCCCGGCCTCCCGCTCGCAGCCTGGCGATCTGATCCGAGAGGAATCCCGAGGAAGCGTCGGTGATCCCGCCCCATGCGGCCTTGCACTGCTGCGCGCCGGTGGTGACGAAGGCCAGGGTCAACTTCGTGGCGCGCTCGGCGGTGGCAGTCGCCACCAGGTCCGGCGTGGGCCAGGCCATCACATCCACGTACGGTGCGTACTCGGCACGGCCGCCGGGAGGCGGAGGCGGAGCGGTGCTGGATGTGCTGGATGTGCTGGATGTGCTGGATGTGCTGGATGTGCTGGTGGGCGGTGCCGGAGAGATGAGGCGGCAGGAACCTGAGCTGAGTGAGCAGCTGGTCGGAGCGAACGTCGATGACGGTCCACTGGCCCCGAAACCGACTGTCACCGAGCCCCCGGCGGCGACATTGCCGTTCCAGGTCTCGTTGGTGACTCGGTGGCTCCCGTCG
>JAHFUU010000422.1 GCA_023264915.1 Microthrixaceae bacterium
TCATAGAGCTGGACCGCGGCGAGATCGTCCGCGACCAGGCACGCGGCGTCTACGAGTAGACACCGAGAGGTTCACCCTGATGGCAATCAAAGTCGACTACGTCGTTCGTGAGACCGGCTCAAACCTTTTCCGCAACCTCTCCATCACCGTCGCGTCGATCCTCACGGTGATGGTGTCGCTGTTCCTGCTCGGTTGTGCCCTGATGGTCAGCCTCGGCGTCAACAAGGCAACCCAACGCTGGCAAGGAGGCATCGAGTTCATCGTCTTCGTCAACCCCAACTCCACAGCAGAGCAGGTTCAGGCCATCGACAAGGCGCTGAGGGACAGTCCCGAGGTCGAGAAGGTCACCTATGTCGACCAGAAGGCTGCCTTCGAGGAGTTCAAGGCGTTGTTCTCGAACCAGCCCGAGCTCGTTGACACGGTCACCCCCGACATCCTGCCGCCGTCATATCGCGTCGTGCCCAAGAACAAGAGCTCCGAGGCGGTTCAAGCCCTGAGCGAGCAGTACAAGGGCAAGCCAGGGGTGCGCGACGTGGTGTCAGCCACCGAGACGATCCGGCTCGTGCAGAAGCTCTCCCAGACCCTGACCGGATTCATGCTGGTCGTCGCAGGTGTCCTGCTGGGCGCATCGGCCCTGTTGGTGCTCAACACGATCAGGATGGCGATGTTCGCGCGGCGCCGCGAGATCGAGGTGATGAAGCTGGTCGGAGCCACAAACTGGTTCATTCGCGTACCGTTCATGGCCGAAGGGCTCGTCCAGGGCGTCATCGGAGCGGGACTCGCCATCGGACTCTTGGTAGTGTTTCGCCCGTTCTACGAACGGATCGTTCCTGACACCAACCAGTTCCCCCTCTTCCAGGGCATGGTGCCCGCCAGCTCAGAGCTGTTCGGGATCTACGCCATACTTGGCCTGGTGGGGTGCATAGTGGGCACACTAGGTGCAGGGGTCGCGGTCACGAGGTTCCTTGACGTCTAGCGCTTGGGAGAGGGGGAGGAAAGTGGTCAGCCCGAAGGGGGGAGTTGCGGCATCGACCACGCCCAGGCGCGCAGCTCTCGTCGCCCTCCTTGCGCTTGTGGTGTCGGTCATGATGCCGATGGGTCGGGTCGCAGCTCAGGTCTCCCCGTCCGATGAGACCTCGACGTCAACCGCTCCGTCCACGACGTCGCCTTCGACGACCGAGCCTCCACCAACCACGGGGACGACTCAAACCACAGGCACGACCTCGACATCGAGCACCACCACCACCAGCTCGCTGCCGAACGCCACGACCTCTACGGTGCCTGACGGGCCGACCACCACCTCACCTCCGGGCGCCGCAGCCACCAACGACCCCAAGGTCATCGAAGATCTCAAGGCCGGCTCTGACGAGCTCACCCAGGACGAGCTTGATCTCTTGCAGCGTTTCCTCGACGCGCAGGGCGAGGTGAACACGATCACCGACCAGCTCATCACGGTCAATCAGCAGTACTTGGCGAGCCAGCAGGACCTTTTGGATGCGATATCTCGCGTTGCGGACGCGGACGACCGGGTCAAGCGGACCAACGACCAGCTCTCGATGGCTCAGGCGAACCTTGACCGCGAGCAACGCCGCATGCAGCAGGACGCGGTAAGTGCCTACGTCGGTGGTGGCCGCAGCCTCACCCAGGCCAAGGCGATCATGAGCGCCCAGACAGTGGACGAGCTGTCCAAGTCGATGGTCTACGCGTCAGCGGTTGCAGAAGACGACAAGGGTCTCGTCGACCACTTCCGAGAGATGAAGCGCCAGGTCGATGACCTCAGGCGTCAAGCCGATCAGGACCGCAACGACGCCACCTCCGCACGCGATGCGCTGGCCGATCGGCAAGCCACCCTCGATCGCCAGCGCGCCGAGCTGCTCGACACCCGAGACAAGAAGCAGGCATCGGTCGAAGAGAAGGTTCGCTTGCTGGCAGAGGTCGAACAGAAGAAGGGCGACTTCTTCGCTCGCTACAACGCGCACCGCAGCTCGGGGGGAGACCTGGGTGCCCGGTTGCGCAAGCTCCAGGCCGGCCAGGTGCTGCCCTCCTCGACGATCGGCTTGATGCGCCAGCCGCTCGACCGGTTCCGCCTGACCCAGAAGTACGGCTGCCACACGAACGCGTTGTTCGGCGCCGAGTCGTGCCATCCCGGCATCGACATGGCCATCCCTTCGGGTGAGCCGATACACGCGGCGATGGACGGGGTCGTGATCATGAGCGAGTACTTCGACGGGTACGGCAACTGCGTGGTGATCGAGCACGGCAACGGCCTTGCGACCCTGTACGGGCACCAGACTGCAACGGCGGTGAACGAGGGGGATCACGTTGCTGCCGGGCAGACGATCGGGTACGTGGGAAGCACCGGCAACTCGACCGGGCCGCACCTGCACTGGGAGGTCCGCGTGTTCGGCGAGACCACCGATCCGATCCCGTACATGCGCCCGATCTAGCGTCCCTGGTCGCGCGTCGCGCCACCCGGTGGGTTCACCCCTTGGTCTGCCGGGTCAGCGAACCGTGGCAGTGTCGGTCTCTTGCCGGACCCGGCCAGTCTCCACCTCGAACACGAACCCGGCGACCTGCACGCCAGCCGGGATGTAGGGGAAGCTTGCGACCCTGGCGACGTCGCCACGCAGCGTGTGCCGGCCGTCGCGGTGCAACATGAAGTCGACACCTGCGGGATCCGAGCCCGTCCTGCGCAGGACGGCGTCGGCCATCTCGGTGACCGAAAGCGTCTGGGATGCGCACTGGGTGTGGTGCACGACGGCCACGCGCTTCACGTTCAGGTGGACGGTGCTGATGATGAGCGATCTGAGGACGTCCTCGGTCACCCTGGCACCCGCGTTCCGGATGATGTGGACGTCGCCGGGTTCGAGACCGAAGCAACTGAGAGGGTCGAACCGGCAGTCCATGCAGGTGACGACTGCAATGCGTCGTGCAGGCTCTGCTGACAGGCGGGCATGCCCGTAGGTCGACGCGAATCGTTCGGAGGCCGCGAGCAGATCCTCGAAGGTGACCTCGGCCCGGCCAACGTGCAGGCCCGGCGCCGTGCCCGGATGGGAGGGCACGGGCTCCGGGGGAGGGTCGTTCACGTGGACCAGTCGGGTTCGTTCTCGGGGCGCCACTTGATCGAGCAACCGATGCTCGGGACCTGAGGTTCGGGAACTGCCGAGCCCGCGATCACAGCGTCAACTGCGGCTTTCAGGTCGGCGCCGGTCACGGGCTTGTCGTTGCCCGGGCGGCTCTGGTCGAACTGGCCCCGATAGGCGAGGAGCCGATCGGCGTCGAACACGTAGAAGTCTGGTGTGCACGCGGCCCTGTAGGCCCTGGCGACCTGCTGGCTCTCGTCGAACAGGTAGGGGAAGTCAAAGCCGTAGGCGCGCGCCGCCTCGGCCATGTGCTCGGGGGAGTCGTCGGGATAGGCCTCGGG
>JAHFUU010000423.1 GCA_023264915.1 Microthrixaceae bacterium
CGCATCAGGAGAACCATGAGTGATCTCTCACAGGGCCCCGGCTGGTGGCAAGCCTCCGACGGCAAGTGGTACCCACCCGAATCACACCCGGGCTACGCGGCTAGCTCGACCGCTGCACAACCGGCGACACCTCCAGCTCAGGTGGCCCCGCCGCCGATGGCCCCGCCGCCGATGGCCCCGCCGCCGATGGCCCCGCCAGGTCAACCTTCTCCGGCACCAGGCGTTGCCCCGGCCTACGGTCCAAGACCTCAGGCGAGCAAGTCCAGCAAGGGATGCATCATCGCACTCGTCATCTTCCTGGTGCTGATCATCGGATTTGGCGCCTTTGCTGCCTTCGGCCTTCACTGGGTCGGCAACCAGATCGAGAACGGCAGCGCCTTCGGAAAGGACACCTGCGACGCCATCTCCAACGCTGATGTCAACGAAGTGCTCGGCGGAAGCTACACCGCCGTGCAGCTCGGCGGGTTCACCAACATCGCAGCGCCGGCTCTGGACTCGCGCGTGCTGCCGAATGGCAAGACTTGCTGGATCTCGCCCTCAAAGGGCGATGGCCGCACGATCAGGGTCGCCACATCCTCCACCAGCGACGCTTCGGCAACCGTTGCCGCCGAGAAGAACAAGGCGACGGGCACCAAGCAGGACCGGGGCAATGGGTTGAGCGTCGAGACCCAGGGCTACTTCGGCAAGGACGTCACCGTGGGCGATGAGGCATTCTGCACGACAAGTGACGTCATCGGCTACGCGGGCGTGCTGGTGCGCCAGGGCAACAAGCTCACCTATGTCTCGGTCAACGGCGGTGACCTGGGTACGACGGGGACACCGACCGCAAGTGACATCACAGCGGCGCTCGGCAACGACAACGACAAGTGCGATGTGGCGATGAAGCTGGCCGCCAAGGTCAACTAGCGCGGTCTGCCGTCACCCGCGGCAGATCCAATGCCCTGACACAACGCCTTTCGTGTGTGGAGGCATGCTCAAATGGGTGCCTCAGTGCCGGAAGTGACGCTCTCCGGTGAAGACCATGGCGAGGCCATGTTGGTTGGCAGCAGCGATCACCTCTTGGTCACGGATGCTGCCTCCGGGTTGGATGACCACGGCTGCCGCCGCCTCGACAGCGCCATCGAGACCGTCAGGGAAGGGGAAGAAGGCATCGCTGGCGTACACCCCCCCCCTTGCTCGCCCCGCGGCCTTCTCACACGCAAGGCGTCCGGCGTCGCGACGGTTCTGCTGGCCACAACCGATGCCGACCGCTCGGCCACCCTTCACCAGCACGATCGCGTTCGAGGTCACCCTTGCAACCACCTGCCAGGAAAGCTCGACGTCGGCCCACTGAGCCGGTCCAGGTTCGGCCTCGGTCACGACCTCCCACAGGGTTCTGTCAACTGGGACCCGGTCCGGAGTCTGCAGGAGATAGCCCCCGTCGATAGACCGGAGGCTCGTGACCAGGGACGACGGGGGCTCTGCTTCGAGAACGCGCATGTTGCGCTTCTCGAGCAGCAACTCGATCACCCCTTCGTCGAAGCCCGGCGCAACGAGCACCTCGGTGAACACGGGTCTGAGCGCCTCGGCGAGCTCGGCCGTGACGGGCCGGTTCAGCGCGACGATCCCGCCGAAGGCCGAGACCGGATCACACTCGTGTGCCCGCACGTAGGCCGAAGTGATGTCCTCTGACACCGCAACGCCGCATGGGTTCGCGTGCTTGACCACCACAGCAGCGGGGCCATCACCAAGTGACCAGACCAGACGCCAGGCGGCATCCGTGTCGTAGACGTTCAGGTATGACAGCTCCTTCCCACCATGCTGGATGGCGCCGTCCCACCACCCGCTCTGGCCCCTTGTCGCGTAGCGCGCACCTGCCTGATGGGGATTCTCGCCATACCGCAACACCTCGCGCCGATCGAGGGTCAAGGCGACCGACAGGGGCAGGGACGCGTCCAGGCCAGCCTCCCCATCAGGGTCACCTGACTCACCGGGGCTCTCGGCACCGGCATCATCCAGCCAATTGGCGATCTGCGCGTCATAGGCAGAGGTCGTTTCGAAGGCCTTCCGTGCCAGGCGCCTCCGAGTTGGGGAGCTCAGAACGCCGGTCTGGCGAAGCTCCGTGAGCACGGGCTCGTAGTCACCTGGATCGACCACGACTCCGACGTGCGCGTGGTTCTTGGCAGCAGCACGCACAAGGGCGGGCCCACCGATATCGATCAGCTCAGTCGACGGGGCCGACGCGAACGGGTAGAGGTTGACCACCACCAGGTCGATCGGCTCGATGCCGTGGGCCACCATGTCTTGGATGTGGGACGGGTCGTCACGATCAGCGAGGATCCCCCCGTGCACCTTCGGATGCAGCGTCACGACCCTGTGGCCCAAGATGGCGGGCACACCGGTGAGGTCGGCGACGTCGGTCACCCCTACACCAGCATCGGTGACGGTGCGAGCTGTACCTCCGCTTGACAGCAGCTCCCAGCCGAGGTCATGAAGACCCCTGGCAAGCTCGACCACTCCCGCCTTGTCATACACAGACAGCAATGCCTTCACAGCACGAACCCTCTCTCGACGATGTCCTTCACCGTGTTCACATACAACTTGCGCTCGACCTGCTTGATCCGCTCGTGCAAGGTCTGCTCGGTGTCACCTTCTTCAACCCGCACCGCCTCCTGGGCAAGGATCGGGCCCGCGTCCACCTCGGCGGTAGCGACATGCACCGTGCACCCGGTCACCTTCACCCCAGCCGCAAGCGCATCCCGCACCGCGTGCCATCCCTTGAATGCGGGAAGCAGGGCAGGGTGGGTGTTGACGATTCGCCCACCGAATGCCGCGAACATCTGCTGGGCGAAGATCGTCCCGTACCCTGCCATGATCACCAGGTCGACCGAGTGAGCTCTCAACGACGCGATCACCTGATCTGTGTAGGCGTAGCGGTCGAAGTCCTCGCCGAAGCTGACACGCTCCAGCATCTCGCACGGCACGTTATGGCGCTGTGCTACCGCCGCTGCACCGCACGGCCGGTCCAGGATCACGACCTCGATCGGTACTCCTTCATCGAGCATGGCATCGAGGATCGAGCCGGTACCAGATGCCAGCACCGCGGTTCGCATCTGGGTCTTGGGTTCGCCGGGCATCGGAACTGAAGCTAATCGCTGCGGAGAACCTGCCGTAACCGGCGAAGTCCTCACGACGACCACGAGTTCATGCACGACAGGCGGTGGGAATGCGGCGGCGCCCTGGCCGGTTTGAGTGATGGATCCAATGGGTCTTGATCACCTGGTTTGCCTCGATCCGACCGGAGCGTCCCGACATGGGGAGAAGACGATGAGCCCTGCTTCTGCGTCCAAGATCGAGCGTGCCCGCCTCGCAGACGCCATGTCTGAGCTCGGGGCCGAGTCTCCGACTCTGTGTGAGGGATGGACCAACTACGACATGGCG
>JAHFUU010000039.1 GCA_023264915.1 Microthrixaceae bacterium
AGCTGCGGGCACCACCCACGCTCACCGCCGTGATGGTCGAGGTGTCGTACCTGTCGAAGTCGGGATGGTGCAGGATCGGGATCAGGTGGGCCGGTGTGCCCGAGATCGAGGTGACACCCTCGCGCTGGATCAGCTCGAGCACGGGCAAGGGTCGGTACCTGTCGACCAGCACCATCGGTATGCCCGCCAGTGCGCACTGGTAGGTGGTGAAGTGCCCGAAGCTGTGGGTCATCGGCGAGCATGCCAGGTTCACCGTGCCGGGTGACATGTTGGCGATCAGCTGTGACATGGTCTTGAAAGCCGAGATGAGCGTGTTGTGGGTGTGCAGGAACCCTTTGGGATCACCCTCGGTCCCGGAGGTGAAGTTGAGGTAGAAGACGTCGTCGGGATCGATGACGATGCCCTCCAGCCGGTCAAGGTGCTGGCGGCCGTCCGTGACGAGGTCCTCGAGGCTCCATTCACCCTCTCCTGGCGGCCGTTGCGCTCGGGCCACTGCGATCCCTCGCAACAGCGGCAGGGCGGCTCGTGCCCTTCGCATCTCGGCCAGGTAGTCATGGCCTTCGAAGGTGTCCGGGACCACGGCGAAGTTCGTCTCGCAGAACCCCAGCAGCGATCTGAGCTCGCGTTCGCGGAACACGCAGTGGGTCGGTTGGATGACTGCCCCGATCCGGCTGAGGGCGATCTGCAGCTCGGCGAGCTCGATCCAGTTGGGAAGCTGCACGGCGACGATGTCGCCGCTGGTGACACCCATGCCCGACAGGCCCGCGGCGAGCGCGTCGGACTCGTCCTTCAGCTCGGCGAAGGTGAGACGGCGCTCTGGGCTGATGACAGCCACCTTGTCCGGGTTGGCGGCGACGGTCTGGTCGAAGAGCTCGTGCAGGGTCTGGTCGAACCACATCCCAGCATCGATGAATCGCTGGCGGTAAGCAGGGTGAAAGCGCGGGAACCGTGAGCTTCGGGTGCCCGTTGGTCGGGTGGCTTGTCCGGGCTCAGCGGAGGCACGGGTCATGGATGTTGCTCCACTCGATGGTTGCAGTCCGTTAACTTAGTCGGATTCAGTTATCTCGGCAAGACGCGCTGTTGTCAAGCACCAACAGGTCACAACGTCGGCGCCCTCAGGCTGCCGATGTGTGTGCGCTGTGCCGTGGGGTGGCCCCACCTCGGGGCGTGGCCTCGCCAGCGCTTCGTTGGCCGGCCTGGCACCGCGTCAGGCAGAGACGGCGGCCTCTATGCCGGGGATGATCATCCCGTAGAAGCCTTCGATGGCCGCGACCGAGTCGGCCGGGCTCAACGCGGCGGTCTCGAAGTTGCAGGTCCAATCGAGCTGGCACGTGTCAGTTCCCGTCTCGACCACGCGCATGGTCGCGTGGTACTCAGCCACCGGCAGCGGGTTGTTCTCCGGGATCCCATAGGAGATGGTCCGCTCGGCCGGGTCAAGCGCCTCGAGCACCTCTACGGTCGGTGGCAGGTTCACGTCGATGTACATCCGCCTGACCATGCCGGGCCCCTCGCCCTCGAAGTCGACCTTTGGAACTGCCGGGATCCATGTGAGGTTGGTGAAGTCTCCGATGACCGAGAAGAGCTTGTCGGCTGAGACACCGAAATCGTGCCGGACGTTTGCCTGTGCCTTGTCGCCCATGATCATCCCTTCCGTTTTCGGTTGCGGTCGACGCTTGTCGACGCTTACTTAATGGCGTAAACTTAACTCATTAAGTCAAGGGTTGCCGAGAGGGCACCGAGAGGGCAGAGGGGTAGGGGCCAGCCGATGGCGAGCGACGGACTACTCGACGTCGAGCGTGTCGAGCGATACCTGAGCGAGCAGGTTCCTGCGCTCGAGGTGCGCAAGGTGAACGCAGCAACCCGGTTCCCCGCGGGTCTGTCCTCATTGAGCTGTCGCATCGATCTGCTCACCGAGCAGGGTCTGCGTACCGTGGTCATACGGGCCGAGCCCGAGCACGGGGTCATCCCGCCCTATGACATCGTCGCGGAGTACGAGCTGATGTTCCGTGTCAGCCAGGGGGGCCTTCCAGTCCCTGAGATGCTGCACCTCGAAGCTGATCCTGAGGTGTTCGGAACCCGGTTCATGGTCATGTCATACCTGGAAGGTGAGATGTTCCGCAGCAGTGACCCGCGAGTCGAAGCCGATGCGGCCCTTGCCGAGCAGCTGAAGTTCCACTTCGTCGAGATGCTTGCTCGCATCCACCTCTTCGACGGTCACGGCCTCCCCCTGTTCACCGACGCGGCTGAAGCGGCGCGGGCCGAGGTCCGAGCGTGTCGCCGCCGCCTGGCCGAGACCCAGGTGCTGCCCAACCCGGCCTTGGAACACGCGCTGGACGTGTTGGAGGCAAACGCTCCGCCTGGGCAACGGCAGGTGCTGCTGCATGGCGACTACCGCCTGCCCAACCTCAAGTGGCGCGACGGGAAGCTCGTGGGGATCCTCGACTGGGAGCTGGCACGTGTCGGTGACCCGATCAGTGACGTGTGCTTCACCCAGACGGTCGGGATAGGCGCCTGCTCGATCACCGGGGACCTGCTCGACCGGTACCTGGATCTCACCGGTTTCGACGTCGACGATCAGCGACTTGCGTACTACCAGTTGCTCGAGATGGTCAAGGGGACGATCATCGGCTTGGCCGCCGCCAAGGACATCCTCAACGGTGGCTCGGATCTGCGCCTGCTGTCAGTCGCTGGTCTGGCGGCGTCCGCGGTACCGGTCGTGGGAATGCTCGAACAGTCCGTCGAGCGGGTGGAGGCCAGGTGACACCGTGATCTTGTTGGACTCGACACAGACGCTTTCCGCTGTGAGGCGTTCGCTGGAGACGCACGTGCTGGGCGTGCTCGACGACAGCTTCGCCAGGCTTCAGGTTCTGGCCGCGATGAAGGCACTCGATGACGTCATCGACCGCTTGCAGCGCGGAGACCCCATCGATCGCGCAAACGAACGCGTCGAGGCTGGTCTCAGGTCCCTCGCCGACTCGGTCCGCGGTGAGTCACCGGGATTCGCAGAATCGATCGACTCACTGTTGTCGAGTGCGGCATCGGTGGACCAACCCCGCGATCGGGCGCGTGTCCTGGGTGAGGGCAACACGGAGCTGATCCGCCGACATGACCCCGCGAGCCGGCGGCTCGTGGACTTCCTGAACGGAGAGGCGGCGACGGTCACCCTCGAGGACAGCACCTGGATGTGCCAGGAGGCGATCGAATCGCTCCAGTGACCGAGCAACAGCGCTGCCACGTCAGCAGGGTCACCTGAGGGCAGCGCCAGTTCACCTACAGACACAGCGAAGGCAATGCCAAGGAGGGCAAATGGAGATCTCACTTCAGGGACGGGTCGCGATCGTGACCGGTGGCGGGAGCGGATTGGGTCGCGGCTTCGCCAGGTCGCTGGCTGGTTCGGGAGCCGCGGTCGCGGTCACGGGCCGGCGTGCGGAGATGCTTGCCGAGACCGTCGAGGAGATCAACGGTGCCGGGGGCCAAGCGCTCGCGGTCAGCTGCGACGTCCGCTCGCGGGAGCAGGTCGACGAGTGCGTGCAGAGGATCGTCGAATGGAAAGGTGGAGTTGACATCCTCGTGAACAACGCCGGCGTGTACCCGCCGATGCCGTTCTTGATGGTCGAGGAGTCCCAGTGGCTCGATGTCATGGACACCAACATCAACGGCCCGTTCCGTTTCTCCCAAGCGTGCGCGAAGGTCATGGTTCCCAAGAGCTACGGCCGCATCATCAACATCCTGTCACCGTCGGCACTGCTCGGCTTTGGGATGGTCGCCGCCTACGGCACCTCCAAGGGCGCGCTCGCTTCGATGACTCGCAACCTCGCGATCGAGCTGGGCCCAATGGGGATCACAGTCAACTCGCTCGCGCCTGGAGTGGCGGCCACCGAGACCTTCGTAGGCTCGTTCACCGAGTTCGGTGTGCAGCTGATCAGTGACCGGCTGGCCCTCAACAGAGCTTGTGCCGACGACGATCTCAGCGCCGCGCTCGTGCTGCTCGCGGCCGAGGAGTCGCGCTACATCACCGGTGCCACGATCTGTGTCGACGGTGGAATGACCAGCACCTTCGGCCTCGGTGGTGCGTGATGGGCGCATATGACGGCAGGGTCGCATGGGTGACCGGCAGCGGTTCGGGAATCGGTCGGGCAACAGCACGAGAGCTCGCCTCACAAGGCGCCTCGGTGTTGATCTCGGACCTAGATGTGCAAGGCGCCGGGGAAACTGTGGCGCTCATCGAGTCTGACGGCGGGAACGCGATGGCAGTCGAGTGCGACGTCACCGACCTCGCCCAATGCGAGGCGGCAGTCGCTGCGGTCGAAGCCAACTGGGGCCGCCTCGACGTTGCAGTTGCAAATGCCGGCATCGTCGGTTTCGGATCCGTCGAGATGACCACCGAGGAGGACTACCTGCGTGTCGTCGACGTCGATCTCCTCGGTGTGTTCAAGACTGCCAAGGCGGCGATTCCTGCCATGAAGCGTGCCGGTGGGGGAGCGATGGTGTTCCTCTCCAGCGTCGAGGGCCTCGTCGGCAACGCGCTGCTGCCGGCCTATGTGGCCTCCAAGACAGCTCTGTTGGGGCTGTGCCGATCTCTGGCTGCTGAAGGGGCGCCGTCGGGCATAAGGGTCAACTGCGTGAACCCCGGTTACATCAAGAGCCCCATGACCGACCCGTTGGATGCAGCCATGGGAATCGCGTCCATGATGGCCGACCTGACACCGATGGGGCGCGTCGGCGTTCCCGAGGAGGTTGCTTCGGTGATCGCGTTCTTGTGCAGCGATGCGGCGGGATATGTCACCGGCCAGCACCTCGCAGTCGACGGCGGGATGACCGCGATCCGCTAGCACCACCGGGTACCAACCCAGCCCACGATCCTCACCAGGAGGTCACGATGCCGATCGAGAACTACGAAGACGTCAGCAACTACGCGCTGGATCCAGACCAGCAGGAGGAGTTGCTCAGATCCCAGAAGGAGGCCAGCTTCATCTGGGGCACCAAGGACCATTGGCCTGTAGGGGTCATCATGAGCTACGTCTGGCGCGACGGCAGCTTCTGGCTCACGGCCACCACTCAGCGAAAGCGCATCGCGGCGCTGCGCCGTGACAACCGTGTGACTGTCATCGTCTCGGGCATGGGCACTCCAGTCGGTCCGTCCACGTCGGCCACTGCCAAGGGGCGGTGCTTCTTCCACGACGACGAGGACACCAAGGCCTGGTTCTACCCGGCGCTCTCAGAGGCGGTTCTGGGCGGCACCGGTCCGCTCACCGACATGTTCACCCAGATGCTCGACTCCGAACGCCGTGTCATCCTCGAAGTCGTACCTGAGAAGTGGATCACCTTCGACGCCTCGAAGATGATGGCCGACTCCCTTGAAGCCTGGACCACCGCAGCTCAGGGCGGCAGCGGCCCATCAGGAGTCGATCTGCCCTAGCTCAGCGGTGCCCAGACAACTATCGACAGAACTTGCAGGAGCTGTTAGTTTCTTCCAATCAGTGACTGCGAACGGCTGTAGAGAAAGCAGGGCAGAGCAATGAGATCCCCACGTCGAACCCCTCCCGGCTGCGGCGCAAGGCGGGCGTGGTCATGAGCCTTCATGAAGACGCCGAGCGGATGTGGACCAGCGAAGAGCCGATCATGAACCACATGGTCGGGCCCGGCACCGACATCGACGAGGTGGATGAGGGCCTCGCGCTGATCCTCGCCTTCGGCAACGTGATGCCGGTGCGCACCGGCGACGGACTGGTGCTCGTCGACACGTCGACCCCGTTCTCGGCGCCCACCATCCACAAGACGGTTCGATCGTGGTCACCGGACCGCCTGAACACGGCGATCTTCACGCATGGACACGTCGACCACGTCGGAGGCGTCGGTCCCTTTGACGAGGAGTCAGACCAGAACGGGTGGCCTGCGCCAATGGTGGTGGCCCAAGAGGGAGTGCCCGCTCGATTGGATCGGTACCTGCTGACGAGGGGCCACAACAGCTCGATCAACCAGCGCCAGTTCTCCATTCCGGGCTTCGAGTTCCCGAGCGAGTGGCGCTATCCCGACCAGACCTACCGCGAGCAGCTCGACCTCGAGATAGGTGGGATCCGCTTCGAGCTCCACCACGCCCGTGGGGAGACCGACGATCACACCTGGGTGCACCTACCCGATCGCAAGGCGATCTACCCAGGTGACCTGTTCATCTGGTGCGTTCCCAACGCGGGCAACCCCCAGAAGGTTCAGCGGTTCGCCGCTGACTGGGCCGTGGCGCTGCGAGCCATGATCGACCAGGAAGCCGAAGTGCTCATCCCGAGCCACGGGCTACCCGTGTTCGGTGCTGACCGAGTGCGCCAGGCTCTCGATGACACGGCTTCGCTGCTCGAATCACTCCATGAACAGACCGTCTCGCTGATGAACCAAGGCGTTCGCCTCAACGACATCCTCCACGCCGTGAAGGTCCCACCCGAGCTGACCACCCAGCCGTATCTCCAGGCGACCTATGACGACCCCGAGTTCATCGTGCGCAACATCTGGCGCTACTACGGCGGCTGGTATGACGGTGACCCGGCGGCGTTGAAACCTGCACCCGCTGGTGCGCTGGCCAGAGAGATCGCTGATCTGGCAGGTGGCGCGCAGGCTCTGGCTGCACGCGCGGAGGCTCTGGTCGATGCGGGCGAGCTTCGCCTTGCGGGACACCTCGCCGAGCTTGCCGTAGAGGCACAACCCGGCGACGCAGGACTTCATCGCGTACGGACTGCGGTGTACAGCGCCCGCGTGGCGGCCGAGCCGTCGTTGATGGCAAAGGGAGTGTTCGGTGCGGCAGCCCGAGAGTCAGCCGCGCGATCTGAACCCTGAAGATGCCCGAGGCTCCAGCACCTGATCCAGCTCGAGCAGCTGAGACGAAGGGGAGGCGTACCCAGCGCCGGATCCTCGAAGCCGCGATCGCACATTTCGCCGCGGTCGGATATGACAGGGCCTCGGTCCCGGTCATCGCGAACCAGGTTGGAGTGAGCCACAGCACGCTCTACCAGCACTTCGGGCGCAAGGAGGACCTGTTCCGTGCCTCTGTGCAGGCTGATCTGAGCGCCTTGCTGTCCGAAGTGAGCCCGGCCCTTGAGTCCGCGGATCCAGCACCAGACCGCCTGGCAGGGCTCCTGTCAGGTCTGGTGGCGTTGACAGCCGACCATCCTCTGGCCCGTCGGGTTCTGTTGAACCTTGACGGGGACCAGGCCGAGGCCCTCCGTGACCTACCTGCGCTCGCGGCCCTGGAGCAACGCCTCGAATCTGTCGTCGTCGAGGGTCAGGCCAAAGGTGCACTTCGAGGAGATCTCGGCCCCAGGGTCACAGCCGAGGGTCTGTTGACCATCTGCCTCGCGCTGGTGGCGATCGGGATTCGCCTGGAAGGCCGAGACTTCCCTCGTGCCCGGGCAGCGGAGCGCTTCCTCCGAGAGGCGTTGGCGGCACCATCCCGGAGCCACGCGCCCGACCATCCGGCTTTCCCAATCACATGATTCGTCGGCGCGGAGCCCTTGCTGGACCCTCAGGCGCTGGCGGCAACCGGCGGTGTTGCCTGGCCTGAGCCACCACCAGGGGGTTCCATGCCAGCCGTGGAGTCCAGGCCGCCGTGTGAGCCCGCATCAGGCCCTTGGGTGGCGCCTTGGTCCCCGGCGGCCTTGGCGGCGTCGCGGCGGGCGCCGAGGCGCCGCCGGGTGACGACGTTGCGGCGCTTGCGGTCACGGGGTGGCGGCACCTGGATCGTGGGCTCCACGGGCTGGGTGTCGTCGATGAGGAGGTGGATGCGCGCTCGAGCAACGAGCAGCGCAAACCGGCTGCCCCCTGTCAGCAGGGTCCGGTAGAGGCGCCACCGGTCAGGTGAGTGCCAGATGTAGTCGGCCAGGTGGCGCTCACCCAACAGACCGACGAAGTCAGCTATGTCGCCACCGTCAAGGACGATCATGTAGTCCCACTTGATGGGCTCGTCCATCGTCCCGCTGATGTAGAGCTTGTCTCCACTCTTGACGGTCTTGGCCTTGGACAGCCGCAGTGCGACCATTCGCTTGCCGAGTCCTTTGGATCGGAACTCCATCAGCCCACCAGTCCTTTCGCACGTGCCTCGGTCACGAACTCGGGCTCCTCCCACCAGCGTTCGACACCAAGGTCATCTGCCACGACCCCCGCGGCGTTGTATCCACCAGCGAGGAGCACCATCCCGCCCGGCCACACGCTGGCACCGGCCACATAGAGGTTCTCGATGGGTGTCCGGTATGAGGAGCAGTCCGGGTTTGGGCGGTTCGAGAGCATCTGGGTTGCGATGTATGCGCCGTGCTTGATCGAGCCGCGTTTCATGCTCGGTAGCCGCGCAGCGGTGTACGCCGGGTTGTTCACGTACTGCCGGATGATCCTCGCGTCGGTGAGATTCGGTGCGTATCGCTTCCACGTGGCCAGGACCGAGTCGGCGACGTCGCATTCGATGTCTGGCCAGGTACCCAGTGAGCACTCGAAGGGGGCAAGCCCTTCCCAGCATGCGACAGCGCTTCCGGGCTCGACGTCTATGGGTGCCTGCATCGGGTCGAAGTCAGTCAGGTTGAACCCGGCTCCGATTGGCGTGAACCCGCCAGCCCTGACCGAAGCGATGTGGTCGAGGAGGTCATCGACCGTCTCGACCCCCATGATCTTGATCAGGGCCCGGTCAGCATCAGGATCGAACTGGGCGGCGGCCAGCTCGGGCCGTCGGTCCAGGGCGAAGTGGACGTTCAGCATGCTCGTGGACTCCCACTCCCACGACCGGGTGGTGTCCACCAGACCGCGTGACGCCTCGTTGCATGCTCGTTCGCCGACGAGCTGGAGGAAGGTCGTCTCGGGGTCGGTCGTGGCGATGACCTTCTTGGCCAAGATCTCACGGCCGCCCTCCAGGCGCACGCCAGTGGCCCTGGTGCCGTCAGTGAGGATCCTGTCAACCGTCGCGGCGCGCTCGAAGGAGGCACCGTTGCCGTTCGCGAACCGGGCAAGGGCGCCGGCCAGCTGGTGCGAGCCGTTGGCGATCACGGTCGCATGGAGGATGCGTTGGTAGAACAGGGGGAGCAGGAAACCCAGCCCGCCATCGGGATCCATGCCATACATGGTTCCGATGAACAACATGGCGGTCTTGAGGAGCTCGTTCTCGAACCCGGCTGCGTCGAGGGTCTCGAGGAAGGACTCCTCGGCCATCTCGTTGACGACCTGGCCCACGTCACTTGCCTCATATGACACGGCCATGTCCAGCAGAGGCATGGGCAACGAGAAGGTCGCCGGGATCAGTGCTTCGTTGACGATCGCGTACCAGTCCTCCATCACCTCCACATACGCGTTGGCGTCATCCGGTGAGAACCGGGCGATGCTCTTGGCGGTGCGGGCGATGTCGGAGTAGAAGGTCATCGCCTTGTTGTCGTGGGTGAGGATCGTGGCGGCCACATCGGGCTTGCGGTAGGTGCAGCCCCAGCCCGCCAGGTCCAGGTCGGTGACCGCGGGGGCCACGTCCATCATCAGCATCAGCTTTGCGTGGGTGTTGAACCGGAAGCCGGACCACTCCTCGGTCACCAGGCCCCCGCCGAGCTCGTGGTGCCGCTCGACCACCAGCACCTTCACGCCGGCGCGGGCGAGGTATGCCGCCGCTACCAGACCGTTGGGTCCCCCACCGATGATGATCACGTCGTGCTCGTCGTCGGTGGTGGTCATGTCGAGCTCCTGTGGCCGCCTGGGCCAATCGGGTGCGGCCCACCTCCATGAGGGGTGCTCTCTGCCAGGCCAACCAGAAGGTGTCTCATCGGATGGGAGCACCTATCTCGATCCCTCGCCTTGCCAGCTCCTCGCGACCTGCCTGCATCGCCTGGTGACGCCACCAGTCCTGACCCTCTCTCACCCCGAGGTCATCGGCCACCACGGTGGCAGCGACGTAGCCGGCACCGAGGGTTGTGGTTCCGAAGGGCCAGATCGAGTTGGACAGGTACAGATTCGGGAATGGCGTCCGCGGGGCACCGCAGCCAGCGAACGGACGGTGGGTGCCGTAGAACTCGAGCCCGACTGCACCACTGGTGGTGCTGCCCATCACCTGGCTCGGGTTCTTCCGGTAGTAGTCAAGCGGCGAGTTGCAGTAGCGGGCAGTGACGGAGTCCATCAGCCCGGGGTTGTACTCGCGCAGCAGGGCGTCCACCTTGTCGCCATAGGACTCGCGGATGTCATCCCAGGCTTCGGGGCCACCATCGGCGGGAAGCTGGTAGGGGACGTTCGCCCAGGACATCAGCGTGTAGTTGCCAGGAGGGGCCTGTGTCGCGTCTGCGAGGGCGTACCCCTGCACCGAGAGCCCCGCCACGATCGGCGGGTCGGGAAGCTCGGTGGCCTCGAGGCAGTGCCGGAGGCGATGGATGTCCTCGGTCGACTCAACTCCATAGTTGAACCCGAACGCCGTATCACACCCTTCG
>JAHFUU010000040.1 GCA_023264915.1 Microthrixaceae bacterium
GCTCGCCGACTCGGCCAACGGTGCCTACTACAACGCCTCTGATCCCAAGAGCATCAACAAGATCTTCACGCAGGTCATCTCGAACTTCTGATGGCAGACTGGCTGGGTGAGTCGGCTCAAGCTCCGCGACCGCATATACAACCGCAAGGTCGGCAACGCCATGACCGGCCCCCTCGGCATCGTGTGTGCCGGCGGGGGTGTGGCTGCGGGGCTGGTCCTCGGCTTGCCGATCATCGCGGCCTTCGGGTTGGGTGCGGTTGCATGGGCCGTGCGAGTGGCTGTTGCCATGCCGCGGGGCATCGACCTCGACGGTACCGATCCCTTCGTGCTGGCAGAGCCATGGCGCTCGTATGTGTGGAAGGCCAAGAAGTCGAGGCGGGCCTTCTTCGACGCCATCGGCCAGACACGGCAGGGACCGCTCAAGGACCGGCTCGAGAGCATCGCTGACCGCATAGAGACGGGCGTGGCCGAGTGCTGGTCGATCGCCCAAAGCGGCCAAGCCCTCGCTCAAGCTCGGAGCCAGATCGACACCGCCAGCGTTCAGGCAGAGCTGAGCCAGATCAACTGGAACCCCACGGGCGTCGCGCCGACGCCGGGAAGTTCACGGGCCGAGACCGTCTCGGCCCTCGAATCCCAGCTGGCGACCGCTGCACGGCTCGACAAGGTCATCGGCGACACCGACGACAAGCTGCGGCTGCTCGATGCACGCCTCAGCGAAGCCGTCACACGCGCGATCGAGCTGTCAGCACGCGGGCAGCAGGTCGACGAGATCGCCTCGCTGGTCACAGACGTCGACTCGGTGGTCAGCGACATGGAGTCCCTCCGCCTCGCGCTCGACGAGACGGACCGTGTCACCGGGGCGAGCATGCCAGCGGCACCTGCCACCCAACCCGGCACGGCACCCCCGACAGAACCTGTGGCACAGGGGTCACCCGGTCTGGCCTCACCAGGCCCGGCCGGCCTGCCCGAGGGCCAGCTTTCGAACATCCCCCAGATGCCCGCGACACGAGCCGAGGAGACCGCAGCCCGGGCAGAGCCACCACCAAGAGCACAAGCCACATGGGACGCCGAACCTGCGCCCGGCTCAGAGCCCGCCCCGGTGACTGACCCGCAGGCTGAGGCCCAGCCCAACTCTCGAGCCCAACCCCCCTCGCCAAGACAGCGGCCTGCATGAGCCTGAGAGGCCGGCGCTCCTCGACCGCACGCGAGGCCAGCGCGCTGGTGACCCCTTGGCCGGCGGTGCAATGACCGGGCCCAGCGAGCCCGTAGGCAGCGAGGCTCCCCCCGAAGCGCAGGTTGCCGGCAGCGGTGCAGCGCTCATGCGCTCCAGCGCCGTCGTGGCCGTCGGCACCGGGCTCAGCCGGCTCACGGGGCTTGCCCGCACGATCGCGCAGGCTGTCGTGCTGGGCAAGGTCATCGGCGACGTGTACAACGGCGCCAACACTCTTCCCAACCTGCTCTATGACCTGCTTCTCGGAGGGGTGCTCGCCGCGACGCTCGTTCCGGTGTTCGTCGAGAACCGCTCCCGGCGCGACAGCGAGGCCTCCGATGCGGTGATGACCGTGCTGGGAGTGGCCCTGGTCGGCGTCACGGCTGTGTCGATGATGCTGTGTCCGTTCCTCGGCGCAGTGTTCACCGACACCGACCTCGAGCGCCAGCACGCCACCGCCCTGTTGTGGATGTTCCTGCCCCAGATCTTCTTCTACGGGCTCACGACGTTGCTCAGCGGCCTGCTGAACGCTCACCGGCGGTTTGCGGCCGCCGCGTTCGCACCGGTTCTGAACAACGTCGTGACCATAGGCGTGCTCGGGTGGTTCAGCGTCAGGGTGGGCTCTGCGCCGACCCTCGATCAGCTGTCTGCTGACCCTTGGTTGGTGTGGCTCCTCGGGCTCGGCACCACCGCGGGCATCGCGGTCCAGGCGCTCGTACTGGTCCCGGCGGTCCGCCGAGCTCGCATCCCCTGGCGCTGGCGCTTCGAGCCGTCCAACCCCGCGGTCCGAACCGTGGTCCGCCTCTCTGGTTGGACCTTCGGGTACGTGGCAACCAACGCCATCACGATCGGCACGATCATCGCGCTCGCGGAGCACTCGACTGAGGGGGCCACCACTGCATACACGTACGCATACCAGTTCTTCCAGCTTCCCTATGGCGTCCTGGCGGTATCGGTCATCACCGCTTTCATGCCCGAGCTCTCCCAGCTCGCCCTGGACCGCGACCAGTCCGGGTTTGGCGGGCGCTTCATGCTGGCGCTGCGGCTGACAGTGCTGCTGGTGGTGCCCGCGGCGATCGGCCTCGTGGTTCTCGCGTTGCCGATCGTCTCCACGCTGTTCGAGTACCGGTCCTTCACGAGCGAGCTCACCCACATTACCGCTGACACCCTGGCCGCGTTCGCTGTGGGCCTGCCGTCGTTCGCGCTGTTCCTCTTGTCAGTGCGCGGCTTGTATGCGATGAAGGACACGCGCACGCCGTTCCTGTTGAACCTCGGCGAGTCGGGGCTCACGCTGGTGCTCGCGATCCCTCTCATGGGGCGCGGCGCGGCAGGCCTGGCGCTTGCGTTCGCATCTGGATACCTGGTCTTCGGGTTCGTGGCGCTCGCGGTGCTCGGGCACAGGGTCGGCGGCTTGCCGTGGGCGGCAAGCTTCGGCTCGCTGGCCAAGGTCGCCGCAGCAGCGGTTGCCTGCGCTGTGTCTGTGCTCGTGGTTGCCCGGTTCGTCGGGGGCGACAGCGGTGCCGGTGCCGCGGCGCGCCTGGCGGTCGGGGTGGTGACCGGGGCCGGCATCTACCTGGGTGTGTGCGCTGTACTGCGGGTCCCCGAGCTCAAGGCCGCAGCCGGCGTCCTGCGTCGGCCGGGCTGACCAGGACACGGCCGGGCCGGCCAGCGGCAACCTTGTGCCTGACCAGCGCCACCGGGCGGCGGGCCGAGGGCCGGCAGGGCGCCCGTCGCCGGTCAATCTCACATCCGGGTGCCGGCGTGGAGCGATCTGCCCTAACCTGGGCGCCTATGTGGAAAGCCTTCAAGCGCTGGTGGAAGTACACCGTGATGCGCACAAACAAGTCCCTCGACGAGCGTGCCGATCCCAAGATCCAGCTCGAGCAAGCGATCCAGGACGCCCAGGAGCAGCACCGGCGGCTGAAGGAGCAGGCGGCCAACGTCATCGCCAACCAGAAGCAGGCCGAGATGCGGCTGAACCGCTCGATGGAGGAGTACGAGCGCCTCAACGCGAACGCTCGCCAGGCGATCCTGATGGCTGACGAAGCCCAGCGAGGCAACGACCAGCAAAAGACCCAGGAGTACACAGCTGCCGCCGAGTCCTTCGCCAACCGGCTGATCACCCTCGAATCCGAGGTCGAGCAGGGCAAGACGATGGTGCTCCAGGCATCTCAGGCCGCCGAGCAGGCCAAGGCGGCTGTTGCCACCAACGCCGGTGCGCTGCAAAAGAAGCTTGGCGAGCGCCAGAAGCTGCTGAGCCAGCTCGACCAGGCCAAGATGCAAGAGCAGATGAACACGGCCATGGCTCAGCTCAACGAGGCGGTCGGTGAGGACGTGCCGACCTTCAACGAGATCCGCGACAAGATCGAGGCCCGCTACGCCAAGGCCAAGAGCTCAGCCGAGCTGACCGAAGCATCAGTCGAGTCCAACATGCTCGAGATCGAGCAGGCTGCCCGCAACGTCGAGGCCCAGGCTCGCCTGGCACAGATCCGCGAGCAGCTCGGCCTTGCGCCGGCACCGGCAGCCGGTGAAGGGCAGGCCGCGGTCAGCACCACTGCCGCGACCGGTGGCGAGCTGAACGCCTCGACCGAGCCTGCCGCCGAGCAAGTGGCGAGCACCGAGGCCGAGGCCCAACCCGCGCCGCAGAACCAGTCGACGAACTGAACCGGCTCCGACAGGCGCTCTGGTCCCCCACCACGAGCCTGGGTCAGGGCAGGACGACGAGATCGTCACGATGTATCAGGTAGGGGGGAACACCGTCGGGCAGCTCTGGTGAGCGGCGACCGGCCATCTGGGTTGCCGTCTCGGAGTCGACCCGGACGATGCCCTTGGCGAACACGTCGCCTTCAGGTCCCGCCACCTCGACTGCGTCGTTCTCGTCGAACCTCCCCTCGATGCTGTCGACACCGGCCGACAGCAGCGAGGCCTTGCCGCCCACCAGGGCAGCGCGCGCGCCCTGGTCGACCACGATCGTGCCCCGAGCTCCGACGGCGAACGCGATCCACAGCTTGCGCGAGGACAGCTTGCGGTCATGGGGCAACACGACGGTGCCGGTGCCGGCGACCGAGCCCACGGCATCCAACAGCACGTCGGGGCGGTGGGCCGCAGCGATGACCGTGCGGACCCCGGACCATGCCGCGATCTTGGCGGCCGCCAGCTTCGAGGCCATCCCCCCACTGCCAGAGACGCTTCCTGGTGCACCGGCAACCGCTTCGAGCACGTGGTCGACCTCGACGATCTCTGAGATGAGCGACGCGTCAGAGTCCAGGCGAGGATCAGCGGTCAACAGGCCCTCTGTGTCGGTCAGCAGCACCAGCAGCTCAGCTCCGAGCAGGTGGGCGACGAGGGCAGCGATCCGGTCGTTGTCACCGAATCGGATCTCGTCATCGGCGATCGTGTCGTTCTCGTTGACGACAGGGACCACACCGAGATCCAGCAGCCGGGCCAACGTGTTGCGGGCATGCAGGTACTGGCTGCGCTCGCGGAAGTCGAGGGGAGCCACCAGCACCTGGCCGGCCACCAGGCCATGGGAGGCAAGTGCTTCGTCATAGACCTGCATAAGGCGGCTCTGGCCGACCGCAGCGACCGCCTGCAAAGTGACAGCGTCACGTGGCCGGCGCTCGCCGGCGAGATCCAGTGCCGGCAGGCCTGCCCCGATGGCACCGGAGGTGACGATGACGACCTGATGGCCACAAGCCCGAAGGCCGGCAACCTCGCGACAGAGCTTGGCTACGGCCGACCGCGACACGGTCCCGCTGTCCTCGGTAACCGAGGACGTCCCGATCTTGGCCACGACGATCATGGGTGACATCTTGGTCGATGCCAGGCACCGGGGAGCAACCCTCGTTCAGGTGTCCTCTTGGTACTCGAAGCTGAGGTCGCCTATCCGGACCATGTCACCGCCGGTGGCACCGGCGCGGGCCAGGGCCCGATCGACCCCGAGCTTCCGCAGCCGGTGCTGCGCGAAGTCAAGCGCGTCGGGCTTGGTCAGATCAGACAACGCCACGGCGCGCTCGGCCTCGCGGCCAGTCACGACAAAGGACCCGTCATCGTCGCGCCCGACCGCAAATCCCTCAGCCACCGGACGGTGAAGGACGAATGCCTCGCGAGCTGGCTCGGCATCGCGGGCTGCGGCCACCTCTTGGATGAGGCGGCCGACCAGCTCGTCGGTCCCCTGGCCGGTGACTGCCGAGATCACCAGCTCGGGCCGGCTGCCGTCCGGGCCCGCCACATCAGCCCTGGAGCCCGCTGTCACCCGCCTCCGCTCCAGGAGCTCTGGCTGGTAACAGCCCAGCTCGCCAAGGAGGATCCGCTCCTGTGCCGCCGGGTCAGGGAGGCCGGTTCCCTCAGCCAGGTCGACCAGCACGAGCAGCACGCGGGCCCGCTCGACGTGGCGCAGGAACTCGAGCCCGAGTCCCTTGCCCTCGCTCGCGCCCTCGATGAGCCCCGGGATGTCTGCCACCACGAGATCGGTGCCTCCAGGCCCGCGAACGACGCCCAGGTTGGGCTCGAGGGTCGTGAACGGGTAGTCGGCGATCTTCGGCTTGGCGGCCGAGATGCGCGAGATCAGCGTCGACTTGCCGACGTTGGGAAACCCGACGATGGCGACGTCGGCCATCAGCTTGAGCTCCAGTCGCAGCCAGCGCTCCTCGCCCCGCTCACCCTGCTCGGCAAATGACGGGGCGCGGCGGCGGTTGGACAGGAACCTGGCGTTGCCGCGTCCACCGCGCCCGCCTGCGGCCGCCAACCAGCGGTCACCCTGCTCGACGAGATCGGCCAGCACCGTCCCGTCGAGGTCCGCCACGACGGTTCCCTCGGGCACCGGAACTTCCAGGGACCCACCGGCGGCGCCGTGCATCTTCTTGCCCGATCCGTGCTTCCCGCTGGCTGCCCTCCGGTGCGGGTGATCGCGGAAGGCGATCAGCGAGGAGACGTTGCGGTCAGCGACCAGCCACACGTCACCTCCGGCCCCACCGTCACCGCCATCGGGCCCACCCTTGGGCACGTGCGCCTCGCGCCTGACCGACACCGCCCCGGCCCCGCCGTCCCCGCCGCGGACGCACAGGTTGCACTCGTCGACGAAATCACCCGTTCCGCGATCTCTGTTCACGAGGCCGTCCGATGACGGGCGCTTCGGTGCACAGCGATGAGGATAGGGCCCAGGTGTTCGACAACGAGACTCGGTGAGGGCAAGGGCTCACGACCATCACACGACCGGCATCATCACACGACCGGCATCATCACACGACCGGCACCACCACACGACCCGGTACCAATGACCTGGGTCGTTGGCGGAGCGGTGCTGGGGTCAGTTGATCAAGTGGACCGGGTCGCCGATCACCTGGATGGCCCACACCGTGCGGTCAGTCGGGCTACCGGTGACGAAGTTGTACCAGACCGACCACCAGCAGTCAGAGCTACAGGTGTATGTGGTGGGTATCTGGATCACCACCCGTAGCCACTTGGAGTTGTAGATGCCGCTGCTGGAGCCGGCGTTCTTGGTCGTGATTGTGCACGTCGCCGAGTTGTTGGGCGTTGCCGGCCCCGGGTTGGTGCTGGGTGTCGCGTTGTAGTCACAGCTGGTGGTCCCCGCCCCGGGCTGTGGGATCGGGTTGGGGATGCCGCCGGGCGGCGTGCGGAACTGCATCGTGAACGCACTGGAGCCGCCGCCGTCACCCGGGTCGTACAGGTCGAGCACCAGGCGCTTGCCCTTGTGCTCGGGGCCGATCTGGGCAAGGTAGAACTTGGCTATCGAGGAGCTCGCGTTGTTCCACATCGACATGTCGTTGAGGGCATAGGTCTGGGGCTGGGTGCCGACACCGCCGTTGGCCTGTGCTCTCCAGGCATATGCGTTGTATCCGCTGCCGCTGTCGGTCTGGCCGGAGATGGCACTTGACTTGACCCGCATGGGGTGGATGCCCGACTTGGTGGGCACGAAGGTGCACAGCGTCGCCCAGGTGTTCTTGTAGGTGTTGGCGCTGGCGATCCGGGTGTTGTTGTTGGCGATCTCGGTCGCGCTGGATCCGGACATGTAGGGGGTGGGGAAGGCGGTGGTCTGGTCGATGAGCAGGCGTCCCGGGCCCGCCGAGCAGCGGCCGTTCATCGAGAGGGCGGGCGACGTGTCGATGGTGAGGTCAGACCCGTCGGAGTCGAACACCTCGAACTCCATGTCCATCATGTAGTTGGCACCGCCGGTGCTGTCACCGGTGTAGTTGTCGCGCGTGCTGCCCGAACCCGCGTTGGGGCACAGCGCCGCGGCGCTGCCCGAAGCGTTGCGGTACTGGATGGAGGAGTCACAGTGCACGGCGTCATAGAGCTGGACGGTGATGGGCGTGCCCACGAGGGATGCAGGCACGTCTACTGCCCACAGGTAGCCCGAGGTGCGGTAGAGCGGGTTCTGGGCACCGTTGGGGTTGGACGGCACGCTGCAGGTCGAGACGGTCTCGGTGTCGCCCGCGCACTTGGTGGTGTATGGGTCTCCGTTCTGGAACGCCTCGTAGGGCCCTTGGATCGCGGCCCACAGCATGGGCTGGGAACCGGCGCATGCTGCTTGGGGGTTGATGCAGGTCGGCGCTCCGGGGAGGTTGTTGCCGAAGTTGTTGTTGGGGCTCCCGAGGGGCACGGGCTTGTTGAACTCGGCTGTGGCCGAGCGCTGCAAGGTCTGCTGGGAGGTCTGGAGGACGTTCGAGAAGTAGCGGTTGGCGTTCTGCTTGAGGGTGACCTTGTACTGGGTGAGCGAGCCCGACGGGGGCGCTGCGAACACGACCTCGAGAGCCGGAGGGGGGCTCGAGCACGGGCTCGTGCACAGCGTGAAGCCGTTCTGGGTGAGCGCCTGCTGCATGGCGGTGTTGGAGGCCGCCGTGTCAGGCAGGTGGACGACGGCTGCCATCGCCGCCAGGTCGGCCGCACGCTGGATGCGGGCCGCCTGCGCGTACCAGACGCCGATGTCGACCGCGAGGGCGGTCAGCCCCATGAGCGGGATCAGCAGCAGTCCCGTGAGGACCAGGGCCAGGCCCTGATCACCACGCAGCGCCTGCCCGCTGGAATCGCCGCGGAAGCCATGGCCCTGCCGCTGTGCCGGCATGTTGCCACGCGTTGTGTGCTCTGTTCGGTGATGTAGGTTCATCTGCTTGCTCTCCGGATCAAGAGATGGGTTCGACCTGGGTGCAGGCCTTGTCGCTCACGGTGCGGGTGGTCCCCGGGATGATCTTCGTGATGTAGGTGTAGGTGAACTCGCCGTACACACAGATGCTGTCGAGGCCGCCTATCAGGGTGTTGTCGCGGCTGGTCGGGCACCAGAACTGGTCCCAGTCCGTCGAGTCACACGACGCGGTGCTGGCAGAGAGGCCGAAGCGGTCGACCTGGGTCGTGCCGGTCGTCAGAGCCGCCAGCTGGTCCTTGCCGTAGATGTTGCAGTTGGCGTAACCGACCCCGTTGCCGGCCGTGCCGGTCTGGGGGGCGGTCGTGAGGCAGTTCGCTGGTGCGGCGCCGACCCCGTTGGTCGGCTTGTACACGACCACCCGGTTGAGGGCTGCACTCTTCAGCTCCTGCATGGTCGAGCGGAAGATGTCGAGCGCGTAGTAGTCGGCGTAGCGGCGATCGGTGAAGCTGAGTGTCTGGGCATCGGACCGGGTCGCCAGACGCAACGAGGTGGTGAGCGTGAGGTTGTTCTTGGTGATGAAGCCGATCTCGAGGATGCCCATGGTGACCGCGAACAGGAACGGGATCACCAGGGCGAGCTCGATCAGTGCCGTACCGTCGTCACCGCGGAGGCGCCTGCTCAACAGCTGCAACGTTGTGGATTCGCGCGTGAGGTCCATGTTCAGGTGAGTTTCTGTGGCTCGATCTTGATCACGATGGTCTGCTCGATGTCCTTGAAGGCCCCGAAGATCTTCGTGGGCTGGTTGTGGCGGATCTTGGCCCACACCCCCACGTAGTCAGGCGGACCGTTGGCGCCGGCCACCGCCACCTTGCGCGTCTCCGGGCACCAGCTGGCGTCCTTCCCTCCCCCGACACCGTTCGCGGTGCAAGTGCCGAAGTACAGCGTCGGCGGCGTTGAGGGTACGAGCTTGATGTCGTTGGCGGAGTAGAAGTTGCAGACACCGATCGACGAACCGGTCTTGCAGCCCGCCGTGATGGTTGCCGTGGCGCTGGTGGCCTTGAAGACCGAGAAGCCCTGCAACTGGTCGATGTTGACCGCCGAGAAGTCACGCTTGAAGTTGACCAGGGTCTGGTAGTCGGTGAGGTTGTCGTTTCCGTAGACGGTCGCGGTACGAGCGGCGCTGAAGAGCCCGTTGTTGAGGCCCTGCCAGTCCGAGAACAACATCGCCCCTTCGATGACCAAGAACACGAAGACGAAGAAGACCGGCAGGACGATGGCTGCTTCGATGATCACCGCACCCTCGTCACCACATCCCCGCCGCGGGGAAGGCGAGCCGCAGCTGGCTCGGTGCGTACGACACCCTGAGGGGTCACGACCAGATGCGAGACCGGGGTACGACACCAGAGCACGCTCGCGCATGAAAGGCTCTCTCTCCGAAGGTTGTCGAAAACGGTGGACGGGGGTGCGGCCCATCTCGCCGTTGCGGAGAGGTTACCACTCTCCGCGGCGCTTGGGGACCCCCAAGTGAAGATTTCTTCGTGGAGTGCTTGCTGTCGCCCACCGAGCCTAGGGCGGGTATCAGCCAGGGAGGACGTTGACCAGCTTGCGGCCGCGGCGCTCACCGAACTTGACCGTACCGTCGGCGAGGGCGAACAGCGTGTCGTCGCCACCGCGGCCGACGTTGTCTCCGGGGTGGATGCGGGTGCCGCGCTGGCGGACGATGATCGTGCCTGCTGCGACGGCCTCGCCGTCATAGCGCTTGACACCAAGTCGCTTGCTGTGGGAGTCGCGGCCGTTGCGGGTGGAGCCACCGCCTTTGGTCTTCGACATCGGACTGCCTTTCAGCCGGCGGTTATGCCGGTGATCTCGACCCGGGAGTAGTGCTGGCGGTGACCCCACCGGCGCGAGCTGCGAGTCTTGTTCTTGTAGGTGAGACCGGTGACCTTGGGACCCTTTGCCTGGCCCACGACCCTCGCCGTGACCGTGACCCCGGCGAGCTGTGCCGGGGTGGACATCACGGTGTCGCCATCGACCACCAGCACCGGAGGCAGGTCCAGGACCGAGTCTGGGTC
>JAHFUU010000424.1:0-1756 GCA_023264915.1 Microthrixaceae bacterium
CTGCACCGCATGGGTCGACGTCGCTGGCCCCCTCGCACTCGGGAACCGGGGCGAGCTCGCCTTCCCCGTGCCCGGCTGAGGGGCCGCTTGTGGCCCAAGAGGTGCTGATCCTCGCGACCCTTGACCGCACCCCAGGTCGAGAAACTGGCGGCCAGACCCTCTCGTTCACCTACCTCAGCCCGAACTGTGAGTCCCTGATCGGGGTACCGCCCCAGGCACTGATAGATGATCCGGGGCTGTCGATCCGGCTGATGCACCCCGACGATCGCGAGCACGAGGCCGCCGCGCGAGCTGACGCACTCTCGAGATCGCCCTTCCGCGAGCAGGTCGAGGTTCGCCTGCGTGACGGCACGGGCCACTGGAGGTGGGTGCGGCTGCTCCTCGAGGAGCTGCCGCAAAGCCCGGGCACGGTCGTCGGTGTCGCGGTTGACACCTCGCAGGACGCGATCGAGCGGGCTCTTCGCGAGAGCGAGGCCCGCCTCCAGACCTTCTTCCAGAACGCCCACTCCTCGGCCTACATGAAGGCGGCCGACGGGCGCTACCTGATGGTCAACGAGCGCTTCCTCGACAACGTCGGGCACACCCGCGAAGAGGTGATCGGCCGGACCGATGCGGATCTGTTCGGCGCGGTCGCCGACGGGTACGTGGGCAACGACCAGCTGGTCATCGACCGGGGCGAGCAGATGCTCTTCGACGAGGACTTCCCCATGGCTGACGGGGTGCACCACTTCCTCTCCTCGAAGTTCCCCCTTGTGGACGAGGCTGGCACCGCCTATGCGATGTGCGGCCTTTCCCTCGACATCACCGACCGCAAGGCCGCGGCGGACGCCGCCGAGGCAGCCAGGCTCGAGGCCGAGCAGGCGCGCGAGGTAGCCGACCGCGCCAACCAGGCCAAGAGCCACTTCCTGTCGCGGATGAGCCACGAGCTGCGCACCCCGATGAACTCGATACTGGGCTTCTCACAGCTGCTCGCCATGGACGAGCTGGACGACGAGCAGCGCGAATCCCTCGACCTGATCCAGAAGGCAGGCAGCCACCTGCTCGATCTCATAGACGAGGTGCTCGACATCTCGCGGATCGAGACGGGAACCTTGAACCTGTCAGTCGAGCCCGTGCAAGTGGGCGATGTCTTGACCCAGGCCAGGGAGCTCGTGGCTCCCTCGGCCAGCCGCAACCGGATCAGAATCGGGGTGCCCAGCATTCCCGAGGACGTCATGGTCCTCGCTGACCGCCAGCGTGTGCTCCAGGTGCTGTTGAACCTGCTGTCAAACGCCGTCAAGTACAACCGCCCTGGCGGGAAGGTAACGGTAGCGTGCGAGCGACGCGCAGGTGACCTCCTGTCGATCGCGGTGACCGACACCGGGGTGGGCATCGCACCCGATGCGCTCGACAAGCTCTTCGAGCCCTTCGAGCGCCTCGGCGCCGAGAACACCACAGTCGAGGGCACCGGGGTGGGGCTGTCACTCGCCCAGGCCCTGGCCCAGGCGATGGAGGGCACCCTCGAGCTCGCTCACACGTCGACCGGCGGCTCGACCTTCACTCTCACGCTTCCCCTCTCGCGGCCAGCACCTGACGCGACCCTGGCCGAAGCCGAACTTGCGGTCCAGCCCTCCCGCGGGTCCCTGGCTGAGCTCACCGTCTTGTGCATCGAGGACAACATCGCGAACCTTCGGCTGGTCGAGCGCATCTTCGCTCGCCGGGACAACATCCACCTGTTGACAGCCATTAGCGATGTTGTCCTCGATGCACAAGACGG
>JAHFUU010000424.1:1766-3396 GCA_023264915.1 Microthrixaceae bacterium
AGCCATGAGCGGCCACCTCGGCATCGAGCTGGCTGTCGACCACCACCCTGACCTCGTCATGCTCGACCTGCACCTGCCCGACCTTCCCGGCGAGGAGGTGCTGCAACAGCTGCGGGCCGATCCTGCAACCGCGGGCGCCCGTGTCGCGATCGTCAGCGCGGATGCCAGCCCCGGGCGCGTCGAGCGGATGCTCGACGACGGTGCCGATCACTACCTGACCAAGCCGATCGACGTCGCTGCCCTGCTGGGGCTGGTCGACGGCATGGCGAAGGCGAGGCAGGCATGACCACCCCTCCTGCCGAGCTCGCGTCTGCACAAGGTCACCAGGCCGGGCCGACTGCCCGAACCGGTCCGCACCTGCCCCCGATCCTGGTCGTGGACGACGACCCCGCAGCTCGGCTCCTCGTGCGCAAGTTCGCCGACAAGCTGGGCCTGGCCAACCCTCTCGTCGAGGCCACCGACGGCGCATCCGCTATCGCACGCCTGTCCCAGATGGTCGACGGCGGATCCCCCGCGCTGCCCTGCCTGATCCTGTTGGACCTGCACATGCCGGGCAGGTCCGGTCTCGATGTCCTCGCCTGGATCCGCGCCGAGCCAGTTCTCGCCGACTGCCCGGTGGTGGTGCTGTCGGCCTCGTCAGAGGTGGACGAGCTGAACCGCGCGGAGCAGCTCGGCGTGTCGTCCTACCTGGTGAAGCCAGTCGGCTTCACTGCCCTCGCAGACGTGATCCGCCGCCTGGACGCGCCCTGGGCCCTGCTGCGCTCGGGCCCTGCCTCGGCCACGGGTGACGGCTTCCTGTGAGCGAGCCGCCCGACCCGAGGTGGTGCTGGTATCCCCTCGCGGCGGGGCTCGCCGGCGCGGTCGCCTTCGTCGCCACCTCGACCACGGATGCGGCTGAGGGCGGGACGATTCCCGCAGTCATCTTCGGGGCCGTCGCTGCCGCGACCGCCGCCTCGATCACCTTCGCGATTCACCGCAGGATCCACCACCCGGCACGCATCTGGATGCTGCCCCTCGGGTACGTCGTGGTGTACGCGTTCGCATCGATCTTGTTCTTCGGGTACACGTCGCTCACGGGTGGCAACCTCCCGTATCCGTCCGTTGCGGATGCGCTGTACCTCGGCGGTTATGCCCTGCTCGTCGCGTTCCTCGTGCTGCTGGTGAAGCACAAGGCTCGCTGGAACAAGGGCGATCTGCTCGACGCGGCGATCGTCACTTTGAGCCTCGGAACGCTCCAGTGGGTCTTCGTCGCGGGGCCCGCGGTCGACTCAGCCGAGTCATATGCTGCCAAGGGCACGAGCATCCTGTACGCGCTGTTCGATCTCGTGCTGGTGGCCCTTGCCGCCGTGATGGTGATATCGATGCGCCGCAGCCGTTCCACAGTGCTGCTGCTCGGCGCCGTCGCTGCCCAACTCGGTGCGGATGCCTGGTTCGTCAGGTCCGTCACGGCCGGTTCGTACACCTACAGCAACCTGATCAACGTGGTCTTCCTGGCCGTCGTGAGCCTCCTCGGCGCTGCGGCGCTCAGCGACTCGACCGTCATGAGCCACGCGGCGACCTAGGGATCAGGTGTGATCGGGCGCCGTGTCTGGTTCTTGAGGATCGCTGCCCTGGTGCCCCTTGTCGCTGT
>JAHFUU010000041.1 GCA_023264915.1 Microthrixaceae bacterium
GCCCGCCGCCAGCACGGGGACATGGACCTTGGCACCGATCGTGCGTGCCTCGTACTCGGTCGAGACGTTGGGTACCTGGAAGTCACCGAACGCCTCGTGCAGCAAGACCTCGTGGCCAGGCGTGTTCGAGTAAGGATCACGTGTCAGGTGCTGCGCGTACCCATCGGACTCACCGCGATCCCAGAGCATCTGAACCATGTCGAGCACCAGCCCTCTCTCGAGCTCGTTGGTGTAGGACGAGTCGAAGATCACCGCGAAGGTCGCGAAGTCCTTGCTGCGAGGCAGCATGATCCCGTAGTCCATCCCGGGCACACCAAGAACAGCCCTTTGCCATTCCTGTGACACAGCAGTCGTTGCTCCTCCCATGATGCCGCCCTCGCTGTTGCCGTCATAGAACAGCTCGGAGGTGTCGAGCAGCGGCTCACCGCCTGGGCCCCTGAAGGCCGGATCCGTGCTGAAGCCGTTCGGGTGGCGCATGACCCGTCCGAGCCACAACGTGTCAAGCATTGCCTGCTGCAACCGGTCAGCGATGGTCGGCATCCGTGAGACTTCCTGCAGGACTCCTGCGGCGTTGAGGATGTCCTCGCTTGACAGCCCAAGCCAGCGCGTCGCGCAGTAGATCATGTTGTGCTCGTTGATCATCGCCTGGACGTTGCCGGCATCGATCTCGGATTCGTCACCGAGCAGACCATGCCCGTACACGACCGGCCGAGCGGCGACGACGGGTCCCGGCGACGCGCCGCCCCCGGGCCCGAGCGCGGCGTAAGGGACGTCGCACTGGAATGGAGCCGGATAGAACCAGTTGACCTCCGGGAGGCCATCTGGTCCGAGGTTGAATTGCTGCCCTGCGCTGCCGTCCCCGGTCAGGTAGTTGGGGACATAGACGATCCCATGGACCCTCCGGGCGATGTGATCATTGACGTTCTGCTCGACAGAGGTGACCCAGAACGCCGGTGCCGAACCGCCCAGCATGGCGAAGCTCTCGTCCCGGATGTGCAGCACGCGCTCTGACAGGCTGCGCTTGCTGGCAACGGTGAAGTCCCACGCCAACGTCAGCCCAGCCCTGTCGAGTCCGGCCCCGGCGAGGTGCTCGAACAGGTCCTCGAAGTGCTCTCGTCGAGCCTCAACCGAAGGAGCTGCGGTGACGAGCCTGTCGCGAAGCGCCCTGAAAGCAGCGGTCGGAGCGATCGGCCGGTGGCTGCTGTCAAGCAGATCCCGAAGCGCCACTATGAACCTGTGGCCCTCTGTGAGGGCACGGGCGGGCGTGATCACAACCATTCGGGTTGTGTCAGATGTCGCGCGCGAGTCGAGCTCCACCCAGAACGGGTAGCGCTCACCCGTCGTGGCATCCAAGAGCACGACAGGTGAACCCGCCGCGAGGGACGAGGCGATGTCGGTCACCGGCGGCGCCCCCGATGCGGCGAGATCGACGCCGGGGATGTGAACGATCGCTCCGCTACCCGGGCTGAATCCGTCGCTGCGGTTCCATTCTGCCGGGTCGATGGGTACGCCGGTGGCGTTGACCGGAGTCGAGCGTGCGTCAATCTGCACGCGCCTCCCAGTCGAGGTCGAAGGGTCTGGGGACGTGAACCAGTCATTGGGAAACGGCAGCAGGCACAGCGACGGTGCGATCGGGTCACATCGGTTGGCGTTCGCCGCCACGCTCTCGTCGAGGTCAACTCCCGCAGTCACGTAGCCCTCGACGTCAATCACCAGATCGACGGATGCCGCGTTGTTGCGAATCGAGATCTTCCCGGAAAGGCCGGGCGGAACGAGCACGAGGTTCGCAACCGTCTCGCCAGTGGACAGGTTCAACACAGACGTCGGGGGCGGATCGGTCCCCGACGACCAGACGCTGAGATGGGTCGAACCGCTCGCCGCCACCCCGGTGATGTTCGCCACGACCGCCGCTACGCCCGACCCTGGGATGGCGCCGCCACCAGCCAGAGCGACCTCAACGGTCTCACCTGGCCCCAGGCGCCCTACCCCACCCTGGCCCGTACGTGTGTCCACCACCCTTGCCGGAGTCACGGGATCGAACAGGCCCCCGGTGCTGCCCCCATCGTCGACCCACCCAAGGACATCGACGACTACGTCGACCTTGCCCGCGTTGTTGGCGATGAGGACGGCCCCGTCTGGTCCCGGAGTCACGAGATCGACGTTGGCACGAGTCGTACCTGCGGCCAGGTTGAGGTTCGAGGTCTCGGGTCTGGAAGAACCGCTGGGCCAAGCGACGAGATGGGTCGGGTCCGTCGGATTGACACCGGTGAGGTTGACCAGGACCGACCGGACACCTCGAGCCGGAACACCACCTCGCCCCGAGACTGCAACGCCCATGATCGCGGCGGGGCCCAGCGGGCCGGATGCCTCGCGCGTGTCGATGAGCCGAACTGGAGGGAGGGGATGCACGTGCCCGGCGTCGAGCGAGTCGAACCAGCCGACCACGTCGACCACGAGGTGCGCGAACCCCGAATCGTTGCGCGCCGACAGCTGCCCACCGGAACCGACCCCGACCATGGCGAAGTTCGCCACGTCGGTTCCGGCTGACGCGTTGACAGTCGACGAGGAGGGGAGCCCGGACCCCGCGGCCCAAACCGTCACGTGCGTCGCGTTCGTCGGGGCGACGACCGTGACGTTGACCGCCACGGCGCCAACTCCCGAATCGGGTACCCCGGCGCGACCGGTCACCTGGAAGGAGGCTGTATCACCAGGACCGAGCGCGACAGGCCAGCCCAGGCCGACTCGTGTATCCACCAGTCTCTGAGGCTCAACCGGTTGAAACGACCCTTGGCTGCGTGGCGCCGCGGAGCCAAGCTTCCAGGGCCCGCCCGCTGGCGAACCCTGCGCAACCGCCGGGACCAAGACCTCCGCTACCACCAGCGTCAGGGCGAGCACGAGCCAGATGACGCTCGACTTGGGGGAGGAACGACGGGACGTTCGTCCTCGATACTGCACGCCCTTGGCCCCGGCACCAGATCGACAGGCCCTGGTTGGCTGAGATCGCGCCACGGGTCGCCATCCTAGAGAACTGTCATGTGCAGACACCCGCGGCCCGTGGCCCGCAGCTCATCGGTGCGAAGCCATGTGCGTCCGGCAGTGAAGCCTCTCGACTTGAGCCGATGTCGAAGCCTGTCGGGGCCAGCACGCTGATCAGCCTCGCGCTGCACACCTGGCCCATCCGCGTTGCCTAGGCTCAACGTAAGACCGCTCATGAACACGGGCCTTGTCACGGGACCGAGCGGTACCAACGAGACGTTCAGGGGTGGACGATGCAGTGTGCTCGATGTGGGACCGAGCTGGGACCGGGGACAGCGTTCTGCCCGATGTGCGGTCAGGACGCTCCCACTCGACCTACGGGCTCAGCCGCAGACGGCAGCCCTTTGCGGTTCGCACCCACCAGCAACCAGCCCGCAGCGCCGTTCACCTCCCGCGTCGAGTCCTTCGAAGGTGACCTCGTCCCATTCCTCGGTGACCCTGACCGCGCGCGCGTTTCGGGCAAGCTGGCTCAATCCGCCTTCGCGGTGGTTGCCGTCTACAACCTCGCACGTGCCGGGCTCTGGGCATACCTGTCCATCCTCATGGGACAGCGCGGCCAAGCCTCTGCTGCAAAGCAGGTGACTGCTGTTGCGCACCTTGTCGACTTCGTGAGCCTGGCCTTCTGGCCCACACTGATAGCCGCCGCGGCGGTCGATCTCGCATGGAGGGCCAAGCGAAGACCCAAAGCTGTCCTTCAAGCCCACGGTGAAGCCTTTGTTGAGGCTACCATCACTCGTGTCGTCCCGATGTGGCTCAGGGCCACATCAATCGTGCTTGTAGGCGTCGCTGTCGGGATTGGTGCCTTCGGTTCGACCAACCCCGCCTCGACGTCTCAGCTCTCGGCTTGGGCTGCGACGCGTGGCCTGTCGGCGCTCATCTGGGCAATGGCGTGGGGTTCGCTGATCCTCTGGGTGACCATGTCAGAGCGCCACCTCGACAAGAGGATGGGCAAGGCCGCAGACCCGACGCTTGCGATCTACTCGGTTCCATATGTCGAACCCGAAGCCGAGAACGGCAACATCGGTCAGCCTGCGGGTGCTGGGTGGCTCTTTCGCACGGCCGGTCTCATCATCGCAGGGCTCTTCTCGTCGCTCGTCCTGATCGGTTCTGTCTCGATGTTGCCGTCGGGCAAGGACACGATCGCGGCTCTGATCGGTTTGGTGATCAGCGGTGTCGTCCTCTCGGCGGTCTCGTGGGCGTTCGTACGCCGCTGGAAGGTTCGCGGGTCGGTGTCCACCGTCAGGCCCTGACCCAACAGGCCCTTCGGCCACTTGCTGGGCCACTTCGCGGCAGTCACTGCTGTGCCAAGTGAGCACTGCACTTGGCCGCACCTTTGGATCGTGGTGCAGCGATCGCTGACCGTCACTACTCACAGGCGGTAGCTCGTCGCGATGGGAACCACCCGCTGGCCGCTGTGTGTGGCCTGGGGTCGAGGAACCGACGCGCTGGCCCCTGCTCCGGCCCGACCACGGGTTGCCTATTCTCCATGTTTCCCATAAGATTTGTGAGAATTGTACCGGCACCCCTCTCCGGAGCCTTGCCCCCGCCCCAGCCAAGATGCCGCCTGACATCCCCTCCTTTGCATTGACGATCGCCGGGTTCGGCGTCGGGTTCGTGGTCGGGTTGACCGGGATGGGTGGGGGCGCCCTGATGACACCGGCGCTCGTTCTTCTGTTCGGCGTGGATCCGAGCAAGGCGGTCGGTAGCGACCTCGTCGTCTCGTTGCTCATGAAGCCTGTCGGTGGCGGAGTTCACCTTCGCAAGGGCACGGTCAACCTTCAAATCGTCAAGTGGCTCGTCGCGGGTTCGGTCCCCGCCGCATTCCTCAGCGTGGTGACCTTCAAACGGTTCTTCGGCGACCATCTTGACGACGTGATCCAGCACTCGATCGGTGTCGCGCTGCTTCTGGCATCACTGGGGCTTGTCGCAAAGGGCGCGTTCTCCGGGCGCCGGACGGACGGCTCCAATCCCGTTGTGCTCGTCAGACCGATCCCGACGCTGCTGATCGGCGTCTTCGGAGGTGTAGCCGTCGGAATAACCTCGGTCGGTTCGGGATCTTTGATGATGCCCCTGCTGTTGATGCTCTATCCCGTCCTTGCTGCCAGGCAACTGGTCGGCACAGATCTGGTCCAAGCGGTACCCCTCGTGGCAGCAGCCTCGCTTGGCCACATCTTGGTCCCCGGAGTGTGGCTCGGGGCTCATGTTTCGAGCCGGGCTGCTGATCACTTGATACGCCCGATCCTCGCAGTAGTGCTCATCGTCTCGGGCCTGAAGATGCTCGACGTCCCTTCAGTGGCAGTCGGAGCCGTTGGGTTGTCGCTCTCGGCCGTCGCTTTGGCGACGATCCTTCGCGGGCACCGGGAACCCACACGACAGGATCCGCTCGTCGCGCAACCGCGCGTCCCAGAAGTCGAGAGCAGAGAGTAGGACCACCTTTCGGCACCCCATGCCCGCAACGCCCTCAACCGCTCGGCGCAGCGGTCCCAGCCCCTTCGCCGAGACACGATGAGGCGTGTGCCCGATATCGGTAACTGGCGTCGCCGTGCAGTCCAGAGAAGCACCACTCAGCGTGAGAGCATCCTTCCTACCGCCCCCATGAGCTCTTTGACCTGCGCGTCCGGATCGGTAGGACCGCCGCCGTGGCCGATGAGGCAGTGCTTCGCATGACCATCCAGCAAGCCGAGCGCGACCTTGTCAAGGGCAGCCCGTATGGAGTTGATCTGGGTCAGGACGTCGATGCAGTAGCGGTCTCCTTCGACCATTCGCGACACTCCGCGCACCTGCCCTTCTATACGGGCCAGACGCTTTTGAAGTTGGTCCTTGGTGGCTGAGTATCCACGCTCTTGTCCTGCCATCGTGCTTCTGCCTCCATCTGTGGCTTGCGGGAACTATACCCCTCCCCCCTATACTCCAAATACCCCCCACGGGTATCATCCATCGAAGCGGGCAACTCTACGATCCAGGAGGAACAGCCATGAGTCGACACGTCGTCTGTCGTGATCGAGGTATTCACGCACCCCAGAGCACCGCCGGCAGTACGGGTGGGGACCTTGGCACAACTAGCCCTGCGCTGCCGTGCCTCAGTGGGGTGGACTCATGATCTCCACCACCTATGGCGTAGTTGGGATGAGTTGCGAGCACTGCACGAACGCCGTACGCGGCGAGCTCGAGAAGCTTGCGGGCGTCACCGACGTCAAGGTCGATCTGGCGACAGGTGAAGCGACCGTGACCAGCGAGGCCCCGCTCGAACGGGTTGCCGTTGCGGCGGCCATAGACGAGGCGGGCTACGAGTTGGGGCCACTCTCACCGTGACGGCGATGGCGAAGACCGCTGTCTTCGCGGCGATCCTCTTGGCGATCTTCATCGCATCCTACGGCCTTGGACGTGTGACCGGCACCGACGACCCCACCGAGACGAACCCATCCACGACGACCCTGCCGAGCGGGCCGACACATGCGAGCTCGCACCCATGACCGCGGGAGCATCCTCGACAGACCAGGTCGAGCTTGAAATAGGGGGGATGACCTGCGCGTCTTGCGCGGCACGGATCGAGAAGAAGCTCAACAAGATCGCCGGCGTGCAAGCCACGGTCAACTACGCGACCGAGCGAGCTCGGGTGACCTTCCCTGCCGGAGGAGACCCAGCAGATCTGATCGGGGCCGTCGAAGCGGTCGGCTACAAGGCGAAGCTGCCCGACAAGCGCGAACCCTCTCGACGTCCTGGGGCTGCCAGCCGCACCGAGGACCCGGGCGTTCGCGACGGAAGTGAGTTGGACCTGCTCCGCAGGCGATTCGTCATCTCCACCGCGCTCACCGCTCCAGTGGTCGCTATGGCGATGATCCCGACCCTGCAGTTCCGAAACTGGCAGTGGATGTCTCTCACCCTCGCCGCACCGGTCGTCATCTGGGGTGCGTACCCGTTCCACCGGGCTGCGTGGGCCAACCTCAGGCACGGCGCAGCGACGATGGACACGCTCATCTCGGTCGGCACGCTCGCCGCCTTCGGCTGGTCCCTCTGGGCGCTCTTCCTAGGCGACGCGGGGATGCCGGGCATGAGGATGCCCTTCAGCTTCGCTGTCGCTCGAGGTAGTGGAACCCACGACATCTACCTCGAGGTGGCCACCGGCGTCACCGTGTTCATTCTCGCCGGCCGCTACTTCGAGGCCCGGGCAAGACGTCGATCGGGCGCAGCACTCCGCGCCCTGCTGGAGCTCGGAGCCAAAGACGCCACCGTGATCGACAACGGCAACGAGCGTCAGGTTCCGATCGACCAACTGCGCATCGGTGACCGGTTCGTGGTGCGTCCCGGCGAGAAGGTCGCGACCGACGGCGTCGTCGAGGACGGGTCATCTGCCATCGACGCCTCGCTTCTCACAGGTGAGAGCATCCCGGTCGAGGTAGGTCCAGGGGATCCGGTTGTGGGTGCGACCGTCAACGCGGGTGGGCGTCTCGTGGTACGAGCCACGAGAGTTGGTCAAGACACGAAGCTCTCCCAGATAGCCAGGCTGGTCACCGACGCGCAGAACGGAAAGGCTCCGATCCAGCGACTTGCTGACCGGGTCTCTGGCGTGTTCGTCCCTGTGGTGATCGCAACCTCGGTCGCAACACTGGGGTATTGGCTCGGCACAGGTGCATCAGCTGCCACAGCTTCCACCTCGGCGGTTGCCGTGCTCATCATCGCGTGCCCCTGCGCGCTCGGGCTCGCGACCCCCACAGCCTTGCTGGTCGGGACGGGAAGGGGTGCGCAGCTTGGCATCTTGATCAAGGGTCCAGAGGTGCTCGAGTCCACGCGAAAGGTCGACACGATCGTGCTCGACAAGACCGGTACCGTCACGACGGGCCAGATGACGCTGCTCGATGTAGCGGTCACAGACGGTACGACCGAAGACGAGGCTCTGGGCCTGGTTGGTGCGGTCGAGAACGCATCTGAGCACCCCATAGCCCAAGCAATCGCGCGAGGGGCGACCGCACGCCTGGGTCGCCTCGAAGGAGTTGGTTCGTTCACCAGCCAGGCGGGTCTCGGGGTCCAGGGTGTGGTCGGCTCTCATGCGGTCGTGGCTGGCCGCCCAGAGCTCCTCGCGGACTTCTCGATGCGCCTCCCCGCCAAGCTGATCTCGGCGGTCAACGAGGCCGTGGCGAACGGCCAGACAGCGGTGGTCGCCGGATGGGACGGACAGGCGCGCGCCGTGTTCGTGGTTGCTGACACGATCAAGGCGACTTCTCCCGAAGCGATCGAGCAGTTCCGCTCGCTCGGGTTGACACCGGTGCTTCTGACCGGGGACAACCTGGATGCGGCGAGGGCGATCGCGGCCGAGGTAGGCATCGAAGAGGTGATCGCCGAGGTGCTTCCGGACCAGAAGCTTGCTGAGGTTCGGCGCCTCCAGGGAAGCGGGCATGTGGTCGCGATGGTTGGCGATGGGGTGAACGACGCGGCCGCTCTCGCCCAGGCCGACCTCGGTCTGGCGATGGGCACCGGCACCGATGTCGCAATCGAGGCGAGTGACCTGACCCTGGTCCGCGGAGACTTGCGGGCTGCCGCCGACGGCGTTCGCCTCTCACGGCGCACGCTCGCCACCATCAAGGGCAACCTCTTCTGGGCTTTCGCCTACAACGTCGCGGCAATTCCACTGGCCGCCGCGGGGTTCCTCAACCCCATGATCGCGGGAGCTGCAATGGCGTTGAGCAGCATCTTCGTCGTTAGCAACAGCCTCAGGCTGCGCCGGTTCAAGCCCTGGTCAACATAGGGCTCTGGTGGGCTCTGGTGCCTCCGGGGCCGCTCCCCGACGCGCGGCCGTGCTCCCCGATCACCGTCAGGATCCCTGGCGGTCGCGCCGCCGCACGGCGCTGGCCGCGGGTCCCCAGACGGCACCGAATGCCCTCGGTCGGGCAATCAACCACCGGCGATGGCCATCTCCATCGGAGGCGGCTCCTCAATTGGAGAGCAATCAGATAGTTAGCCAGGTAAACTATTTGTTGATGGCGCGGATCATGGCAGACGAGGAGGTATCGAGGCAGCCGCTGGTTGATACCCACGGTCGAGCCCGAACCGCTCTTCGAGAGACCTTCCGCTCCTTCGGCGTGCGCAACTTCCGGCTCTTCTTCGTCGGGCAGGGGATCTCACAGGTTGGAAACTGGCTGACGCTGGTCGCACAGACCCTGCTTGTCCTCCACATCACCGACAGCGGCCTCTCTCTGGGGCTGTTGGCCGCCGCGCAGTTCGGACCCGTCCTCGCGCTGGGCGCCTGGGCCGGGCTGATCGCTGACCGTTCCAACAAGCGCAAGCTCCTGCTGATCGTGCAGGTGATCGCGATGTTGCAGTCATTTGCCCTCGCGGGTCTCGGGTTCTTGCACGATCCACCGCTCGTAGCGATCTATGGGGTGGCACTCGTGGGCGGGATCACGATGGCCTTCGACAATCCTGCGCGCCGGGCTTTCGTGGTCGAGATGGTCCCCGATGACCATGTCAACAACGCTGTCAGCCTCAACAGCGCTCTGATGACTTCGTCTCGCGTCATCGGGCCGGCACTTGCGGGCCTGCTCGTGTCCACGGTTGGGTTCGGATGGGCCTTCCTGACCGACGGTCTCTCCTATGTGGCCGTCATCGTGGCCCTGTCGCTCATGCGAACCGCCGAGCTGCGACCAGCACAGGTCACACCTCGGGGTAGGGGGCAGGTGCGCGAAGGGTTGCGTTACGCCCGCCGGACGCCCGATCTTTGGATCCCACTGGTCATGATGGCCGTGATCGGCACCTTCGCGTACAACTTCCAGGTTGTGTTCCCTCTGTTCACGATCCGTGATCTGGGTGGCACACCCGACACATTCACGCTGCTGTTCTCGGTTGTGAGTCTGGGGGCCCTCATCGGAGCCCTGGCTGTCGCCCGCCGTTCGAGCATCGAGGTCCGCTCGGTTGGACTCTCGGCGATTGGGTTCGGCCTTGCGATGACGCTCATGACCTTCGCACCAAACGTGGCGGTGGCGATCCCCTTGGGATTGCTCGTCGGCTTTGCGAGCATCGCGTTCTTGACCGCGTCCACGGCGATCGTGCAGATGCGTTCGGATTCCACGATGCGGGGCCGCGTGCTCGCGCTCCAGGCAATGGTCTTCCTGGGAAGCACCCCGATCGGTGGACCGATAGTGGGCTGGATAGCTGACCACCTGGGATCGAGGTACTCGGTAGGCGTTGGTGCTGTCGCCGCCATCGGAGCGGGTGCCTGGGGGCTGCTAGTCGATCGCCGCAGACGACGTACGGCACTCGATCCAGGAGCCGGGAACCGGGTTGAGGTGGCCGGAACGCCTTTGATCACCCCGGC
>JAHFUU010000425.1 GCA_023264915.1 Microthrixaceae bacterium
GGCTGTGGCGTCAGGGGCTCGTCGCGTGGCCTCCAAGCCCCCGCCCAGGACCGGCACCGGTGACACGGTCGAGCCCCTCACCAACATCCGCCGGCGCACCGGCGAGCACATGAAGATGTCGATCGAGACCTCGCCTCATGCGTATTCGGTCGTCGAGGTCGACTACGAGAACGTCGAGCGGGTCCGCCGCGGTCATAGTGATCAGTGGAAGGCAGCCGAGGGGTTCTCGCTCACCTACCTGCCCTTCGTGGCCAGGGCGGTGATCGACGCGCTGTTCGAGTTCCCCCACATGAACGCGAGCGTCGGTTCGCCGGCCGAGCTGATCGTCCACAACTACGTGAACCTGTCAGTCGCTGTCGACCTTGACTTCCACGGTCTGCTCGCTCCGGTCGTGCGCAACGCCGACGAGAAGCGCTTGAGGGCGATCGCCCGCGAGATCAACGACCTGGCGAACCGGGCCCGCACCAAGAGGCTGTCGGCTGAGGAGGTGACTGGCGGAACGTTCACCATCACCAACAACGGTTCGTTCGGCACCCATCTCGTGCTCCCGATAATCAACCAACCCCAAGTGGCGATCCTGTCGATCGACTCGGTCACGAGGCGCCCGGTGGTGGTCACCGACACCTCGGGCACCGAGGCTGTCGCAATCCACTCGGTCGGCCTGCTCGGCATGTCCTGGGACCACCGCGCGTTCGACGGTTCATATGCAGGGGCGTTCATGTCCGAGGTCAAGCACATCATCGAGAACCGAGACTGGGAAGCCGAGCTCTGACGCCGTTGTGTCCGATGGGTGACAGCGCGGAGTAGCAGCAATGTGACAGTGCGTGCTACCAGGGGTTTTTGTCCAACTTCTTGCTGACAGACCGTCAGATTCGAGTTACCTTTCCCGGAAGGGATTGACGGTGTGCCCGATGGCACGCCATGACAAGGCTGCCTCGGCGGGCTCGCCGAGCTGACGTTGGAGGGGTGACAGTGAAACAGATCAAGCTCTGCCTGGCCGCGCTCGCACTCGTTGGCACGCTCGCCGTGCCGGCGGTCGCCAACGCTCGCCCGAGGACTGTGCCTGCGAGCGTGACGGCCCGCACGGCTGGCACCCAGCCACTTCAATGGCTCGCCGACAACATCGCGTTGACCAAGGTCAGCCTCAGCCCGTCCATGAAGCGTCTGGTGAACAGCCTGATCAAGGCTGCCACCCCGATCATGTGCCCCCTGGTCGCCAAGCTCGCTGCGGCCTCGTTGCGGTCCTTCGTCCAACAGGCCTGCCTCGACATCGGCAAGTCAGCGGACCCGTGGACGTCCCTGGTCAACTTCACGCCGGTGCTCTGCGCCAACCCTGCCTCGATCTTCCCCGACTACGCGAAGCTGTTCGTCTTCGCATGCGGCTTCCTCGTGTAGGCCACCAGGCATCGAGTGCTCAGGCATCGAGTGCTCAGGCATCGAGTGCGCGGCGGCCGGTTGCTGCCAGCAGGTGAGCGGGGCAGGCTTGGAGGGTGCAAGACCCGCCAGCCCACCCGGTGAGCCCGCTGCGAGTCCGGTGGCTGGGCACGGTTCCATACCGGCAGGCCCATGCCTTGCAGCAAGGCCTGTTCAGGCACGGGCGCGGGGATTGGCTGCTCCTGCTCGAGCATCCCCATGTGTTCACCCTGGGGACGCGGGGAGACCCCGACCACATCCTCGTGACGCCCGCGGACGTGGGTGCAGAGGTCACCAGGGCCGACCGCGGAGGTGACGTCACCTACCACGGGCCGGGCCAGCTCGTCGGCTACCCGATACTCGACGTGCCGACCAAGCGTGAAGGCGGGATGGTCGACGCCGTCGCGTACGTGCGCTCGATCGAGCAACTGGTCATCGACACGCTCGCTGATCTCGGCCTCGCCGGGGCCGGCCGGCTGGATGGGTACCCGGGCGTATGGGTCGACCCTGGCGGCTCCAGCCCGCGCAAGATCGCAGCGATCGGTGTCCGGATGGCAAGGGGCCGGTCCATGCACGGGTTCGCTCTCAACGTCGCCCCGGACATGGATTACTTCGGATACATAGTCCCTTGCGGCATCCCCGACAAGGCCGTCACCTCACTGCGAGACGAGGGCATCGATGCATCGATGCGAGAAGTGGTCGAGGCGGTGGTGGCGCGCGCGACGACGATGTGGGCACCGGCCGGGTCGGGACGCAGGGTCGAGCGCGCCGACGTCGCTTGGCGGCAGCGGTCCCGCCCGAAGCTCGAGGTCGAGCCGCTCGCCGGTGCTGCCCGGCCAGAGCACCTGCGGGCCGGCCGAACCGAACGCGCAGGCGGTCTCGCGACGATCCAGCGCAAGCCTGCCTGGCTCCGGGCCAAGATCAGCCTCGGCGAGCGCTACCGAGGCGTCGAGCGAGTCATCCGTGACCTCGACCTCGTGACCGTCTGCGAGGCGGCCGGGTGCCCCAATGCATCTGAGTGCTGGTCCGAGGGCACAGCCACGTTCATGATCAACGGTGACCGATGCACGCGTTCTTGCGGCTTCTGCCTCGTCGATTCCCGGCGCCCGCTGGGACTCGATGCAGATGAACCCGAACGCGTGGCCCGGGCGGTGCAGCGTCTGGGGATCCAGCTTGCTGTCGTCACGGCGGTCGCCCGTGACGACCTCGCAGATGGTGGGGCTGGCGGCTTTGCATCCACGGTCCAGGCGATCCGGCAGCGCAACCCGGGCGTCGGGGTGGAGGTCCTCATCCCGGACTGCAAGGGATCCCCTGAGGCGCTGGAGGCGATCTTCGACGCGCGGCCTGACGTGTTGAACCACAACATCGAGACGGTGGCCCGATTGCAGAGCGTGGTTAGGCCCTCTGGTGGGTATGCGAGGAGCCTCTCGGTGCTGGCCCGCTCCCATGCGTCCGGGCTGGTCACCAAGTCAGGACTCATCGTGGGCCTGGGGGAGACCTTCGATGAGGTCGTCGAGGCACTCGCTGACCTGGCCGGTGTGGGCTGTGACATCGTGACCATCGGCCAGTACCTGCGGCCGACGGCCAAGCACCTTCCGGTGGCACGGTGGGTACCGCCGGGTGAGCTCGATCAGCTCGTGGAGATAGGCGAACGCCAGCTTGGCATCGGCCACGTCCAGGCCAGCCCGCTCACCAGATCGAGCTACCACGCCCAGGGTGCGGTCGCAGCCCTTGCCGGCACCCCCTCGGAGCAACGCTGAGGGCGTTTCGCCGATCCGTACGGGCCACACTTACCATCGGTCGCCGTGATCTCCCTCGACGCAGCGTCGTTCCTGTTGCAGTGGGCCACGGGTGGCCTGGGGTTCTTGTGGGTCACCACACGTAGCCGCGAGGTGAGCTTGGGCTACGGGTGGCTGCTGCGTGGCACCTACGCCCTGATGGCGGCCGGCGCGTTCGTAGTCGGCCG
>JAHFUU010000426.1 GCA_023264915.1 Microthrixaceae bacterium
CCCAGTTGAGCTGCTCGTCGGCGACGAGTGACAACAACCGACCCTTTCGCGCGCCTTCGTGCTCTGCGCCCCGGGGCTGTTGTGTGTGATCTGCTGGACGTTCTCACGAACGGTGACGAGAACGAGAAGTACTCTGCGCTGGTGGCCTTGCGCGTCTACGGCTATACCGCTTGAGGAGTTGGCTATGGCGACGACCTCCACACCGACGAGGCCACCGCGCCCAGCAGCCACGTTTACCGGAGCTTCGGATCTGAGCGGGGTCGCGTAGGGGGTTTGAGGGTCCGCTAACGCGGTACAGGGGTTCAACAGAATCGGTGGTTCTTGACGCCGTCGATACGGTGCAGGTCGGCCGGTCGGGTCGGCCGGTGAGTGACGTGGCCGGCGAGTTGGGTTGTGACTGGTACACCGTCAACGACGCGGTGGTCGCCTACGGCGAGGCGCTGCTGGCCACCGACACTGACCGGGTCGGCACGGTCAACGCGTTGGGTTTGGATGAGACGTTGTTCTTACGCGAAGGGGAACGCCACTTCAAGCAGTGGTACACGTCGATCGTCGATGTCGGCGGACCCGGCCGGCAGCCGAAGCTGGTCGAGGTGATCGAGGGCCGTACCGCGGCCAAGGCCAGCGCCTGGCTCGACGAGCAGCCCGAGGCGTGGCTGATGGCGATCCGGTGGGGGTGCTGGACATGTCGGGCCCGTACCGCAAGACCTTCGAGGACAGCCTCGGCCATGTCACCCAGGTCGCGGACCCGTTTCACGTGCACAAACACGCCAACTCCAAGGTCGATGAGTGTCGTCGGCGGGTGCAGAACGAAACGATCGGCCACCGGGGCCACAAGGACGACCCGCTGTACCGGAGCCGCCGGTTGTTGACCAAAGCTCATGATCGGCTCGATGCGAACGGGGAGGCGAAGCTGCTGACGCTGCTCGAGGCGGGTGACCCGAAAGGGTGGTGGGCTCTGGTAGTTGAGGGAGCGTCGGTGTTGCCCGTTGACGGTGGCGGCGACGTGGTCGACGTGGCCCTGGTCGACGCTGGCGAGGTTCATGCCGCGGGGGAACCAGAAGCGCCATTGCCGGTTGAGGTTCGTTGTCGTAGCCGAATTGGACGGCGTGGCCGGCAGCAGCCACCCGCCTCCTTGTCAGGTCACTTGGGCATCAGACTCAAGTGCTTTGCCACCTGCAAGGAAGCCCAGTCGGCGTCGGTGCTGCCGGCGGGCGCCGGGCTGGGCTTCATAAGAGATTCCTCCGCTACCTGTACGCAGGCAGCGGCTAGATCAGCCAAGTTGGTTGTGTTTCCACGCTCGATAGCTGTGGTTATGAACTCGGCGATCGTCCACTGGATATCCTCGAATTCTGGATGACGCGATACTTGCTCCGACCGCGTACACAGGGTCGCCACTGCGGACGCGACCTCCTCAGGGATACGGCTGGGAACGGAGTCTGAGGCGACTACACCGTCTAGCACAAGGAGAAGATCACCGGTGGTCGGTGCCGTGCGACCCTCCTGCGCTGCGTAGCGCCGAGCGACACCCAGTGCGATCATAAGGTCGGGACTCAGTCGAACATTCGTCACGCGAAGCAGTCCAGTTGCGGGGGGAGTATCGGATGGCACTCTCCGCGTCGCGGACCATCGGAAGTCGCGTTCCGTTGCCTCACCTCGGTTCTCCTCGATGGCGTGCTGTACCGCGAGCCCAAGGCGCAAATCCAGATCGTGTTCAAAGCCGGACATGATCTTCACCCGCCTGCGAAATACGCTTGGCGTGCCGGGATCGATAAGGCTCCGGCCCGCGCCAGTCCGTACAGGGCGATGCCGACGAACGCCAAGCCATAGAACTCAAGACATGTGTTTCGACACTCCGCCTTCTCCTTTGGATCCTTGATGTGCGAGCACAAGAAGGCAACGCAGTCCAGGAAGGGCTGGTCGTTGTAACCGCCACCGCCACCGCCACCGCCGCCACCACCTGGTGGAGCCCCAGGCGGTGCGAGCGGTGCGAACGTCTTGAGACCTGTGGGGTCGACCAGGGTCGTGGGGTTCGCGGATCCGTACCCGTAGGTTGTGGGCCAGCGTCCGTGAGGCGAACACGACGTGGTCGAGCGGTCGAGTCGGGCAAGCCCAGGCCCGCCGGGCGTAGGCGAAAGCGAGTCAAACAGGGGGTCTGTCGTGAGCATGGTGCCCGTATCCGGCTGATACAGGCGCGCCCGGAGATTGACGAGTCCAGTTGGATCGTGCTGTTCGCCCGTGAAGCCGAAGGAGAGAGCGGGACCGGTTCGTGTTGATCCATACACGTCGTAACGGGTGTCTCCGAAAGCGATTCCTGCGGCGTCGGTGGATGTTCTTACAGAACCCATCGCGTCGCTGATCCGGTACGAGGTAGTGGAGCCGGTCTCAGCCAGCAATTGGCCCCCTGCAAACCTCTGGGTCTGGGTGGTCGACCCATCGCTACTAACGAGTTCTGGGACCTCGGCCGTCAAATCCCAAAGCTGGCCTTGGCCATCGGCCATGACGCGCGTTCCATCACCGTTGTAGCGGTAGCTATGCGCACCCCTGGTTCCGCTCGTGCCGGCCATCATGTCATGTCGGTTGAATCGTATTGAAAGGCGCCACCTAGCCCTCGCCGGCCGCGTGAACGCCTTCCTCGTCACCGCTGATCACCGCGCCGGCGAACTGCGAAGCGGCGTCGGCTGCGGCGTTCCAGCGCGCGAGCTCGACGTCGTCCAGCGGGGTTGCCGACGCGCACAACGAGGACATCGCGTCAATGCTCGCCGCGGCAGGCGCCGAACCTTCCACCCCGATCCAGCGACCGGAGTCGACTGGATCCACCGTCCCGTCCTGTCGCCCGTAGTCGTCGAGGTCAGGTTGGTTGCTACTGGAACCAGAACCCACTGGTCACTCCCTCGCTCGGCAACTCGTTTCTCATCGCCGTGAAGAGCCGACGAACCTTGTCGTCAGTGTCCCTCATGGTGAGCAACCGCTCCTCGACACCGGGTAATTTCCGCATGTGGTCAAAGGGGCCGTCGCCGAGACACCACAACAGCCCATCGTCGTCTGGGCACGCGTGGAGCGCCGCCATCGCGAGGCGCCACCAGAGCACAAGTGGAATCTGCCCGCCGTCCGGGTCCTCGCCCGGCCAGACGACGCTCGCGATTACCTCTTCCGCTGCGTCGACCTCGTCTTGAGCAACGGCGGCACTTCGGTTTTCCTCGGACCGACGCAAGTTGTCGACGCGGCGCTCGAGCATCGCGATATAGCGCCGACCGAGTTCCTCGACCCCGAGCTGCGCGAGCAACTCGTTCCATCGTTCCGGCGCGCCATCCATGTCAACATCATCACTCAGTCCACAGCGGAGAGTGTGGTCTTTTGGCCGACTACCGTCT
>JAHFUU010000427.1 GCA_023264915.1 Microthrixaceae bacterium
GGGACCGGGCTGGCTCGATGCCCCCCATCACCTCAACCACGATGTCGATGTCGGGCGCTTGCACGACTGCCGCCGCATCGCGGGTGAAGGTCTCGGGAGCAAGGCTGACGCCCCTGTCCCTCGAGGGATCGCGAACGGCGATGCGCCCGATGTCAAGGCGCATGCCCGTTCGGGCCTCGATCGAATCGCGCTGGCCCTGCACGAGATGCACCAGCGCTGATCCGACAGTGCCGCATCCCAGCAGACCGAGCCGCACGGAGGGACCTTCCACGCCTGCGAGGCTACCCGTTGGGCGGATCGCGACACGGAGCACTTGACCTTGCATCTCAGTGAGTTTCCGCTATTTTCACAGAGATGACCCCTGAAGAGCAGGGCCTCTACGAGCAGGCCAAGTCGCAACGCCAGGCAGCCATCGACGAGCGAGCCGCCGGCGAGCGGCGCATCGGTGACCTGAGGCAGGCCGCCACACACCTGCGAACAGAGGCCGCATCCGCACTCGAGCCATTGGATGCCGCCATGCGGGCAGACGGGCCCGACACCTGGACGGGCCGCAGGGCAGACCGCTTCCGCGAGCACATCGGTGACCTCCGCAGAGGGCTGGTCGGTGACGGGATGATCTCGGTCCGATACGAGCTGGAGAACGCTGCGCTGCACTGTGAGCTGAGAGCCCAGGCGATCGAGGCGGCCCTGCCCGCGATCCCGCCGCTGCCTGTGGCTCCGGGCTGATCACCGTCTCGGGCCGGACCCTTCCGATCTCACGCTCCCAGCCCGGCATCCGCGAAGCCGTGGGCGGCGCTGCCGAAGTCCACGGCACCGATCCGGTCCAGATCTGACAGCCATCGCCGGAACGCTTGGCGCTGGGTGTCACCTGCCAGGTCGCGATAGGCCTTCAAGGATCCGTCGGCCGCGACGAGCTCAGGGGCTGGCGACACCGAATCGAAGGTGTGGCTCTGGTTGTGGTGCGCCCACTGGACGCCGAGCACCTGGCTGGCGAGCGCCGCCGCGTCCGCGGCCAGGATCTGGGGAGCGTCTGACCCGTAGGTGCCGCTCTTCGGGTCGCCGACAACCCGGCCTATGGCTTCTGTGCCGCCGATGGATGTCGCCGAGCTGAGCCCAGGAGGCAACAAGTCTGCCAACAGGGCCACCTCGCCGCCGAGGAGCTTCTTTTGCTCCTCGGCCAGGCGGTCCTCGCTGATGTGGGCCGCGAGAGCTCCCTTGTAGCGGGCGCCCGCGGAGTTGCCGACCACGTTGCCGATCACCTGCATCGCAGCAGGATCACGGACCCCTTGGGTGGCCATGCGATCGAGCTCGCTGTGTGACCATGCGAAGGTGGCGCGCTGGATGTCGAGGCGGGCGGCCTCGTTCTCGGATGCGTAGGCCAGGAACTGCTCAGCATCGTCGGTGTCGAGGCGCGGCAGCAGATCCTCGACCGGTGCCGCCTTGTAGTGGAGGTCGCGGAAGGATCCCATGTACGGCGCCGCGACCGCCCCAAGCGCGGCTTGGGTCATCGGGGCCAGCTCGCGGTGTCGCGCGACGTGTGTGATGACCTCCTCGGCGCGCATGGAACCCAGCGGAGCAGCGGGTGAGGTCCCGCTGACCAGCACCTGCCCCATCGCCTGGCCTCGGTCACCGTAGGCGAGCGACAGAGGAAGGAGCTGGCCGAGGTCCCCGTTCAGCACCGACGACGACGCGCTCGGGTTGCGGGCCAGCTTCTCGAGCAGCACCACGCGGACGTCGACCCCCTCGAGGTTGTGATAGCGCGTCGGGTCGCTTCCGGCGAGCACATCCCTGTTCGCGGGCAACAACATCCCCCGGGCTGCCGCCACCAGGAACTCTGCCGACCAGGAGACGTCCGGTTCGAAGAGGCGAGCCAGGCGCTTGTACCTGGTCAGCTCGTGGCTGCTTGGATCCTCGCGGTCTATCGCTTGCATCAAGGATGGGAACGATGGTCCTGCCCCGCCCGCCCGGCTCGCGACGCTGAGGGTGACGAGCAGTTGGGTCACCCCGAGGACCGCCACGCGCGCCTCATCGCTCAGGAACCGGTGAGGCTTGCGGTTCTCATACAGGTCGATCGCGTCGATGACCATCTCGGGCGTGAAGCGGCCGGCGAGCTCCAGCGCGTACATGATCTCGGTGCTGTAGGCCGCGTTGATCGAGTTGAACTCGGCGAGGTCACCGCGCTCGTAGGCACTTGCCGCCGCGGCTGCGGCCGCGCGCGCCGACTCGTCTGACACGTATGGCGAGTCGTAGGGATCGTGGGAGATGCTCACATCGAACAGCGCGGGACCAGCCCCCGCCTCCGCTTCGAGGACGGTCAGCTGAACCAAGCGGAGGTCCCCCCTGAGCTCGTCGAGCCTGCGTGCCACCTGGATCAGGCCGCGCTGGCCTGCCGGGTCGGCGCCCGCAACATCGAGCCAGGGTCGGACTCGGCGAGCCATGGCCTGGTAGCCCACTGCGGCTTCACCGAGGGCTGAACAGAGCGCAGCTGTGCGGCCCAGATGTATCTGCACCAACGAGTCATCGGCCATGGCTTCGGCTCCTTCTTGGCCCTGGGTGCCACCAGCAGATCCGGGAGGACACCACGAAACTTTTAGTTGCTTTTCATGATGTTTCTGCCTATCTTGTCACGTGTCAAGCACAGCTCTACCGAAGGACCAAACAGATGACCACCGACACCGTGGGTGCCAACCTCGCCCAGCTCGCTGACCTTCAGCGGACGTTCGAGACCAAGGCCGGCCAGGTCTACCAGCTCGTCAGCGAGATCTCATCGCTCGTCGGCGGCGCGGGCTCTCCTGGTGCCGTGCACTGGCAGGGCAGGCTCGCCGACCAGTTCCGCACCGAATGGCAGACGGTCTATGTCAAGAGCCTTCGTCAGCTCGTGGCTGCGCTGCACGAGCAGGCCCGCTACGTGAACGAGAACCGGCGGCGTTCCAACCTCGCTCTCAACGGCATCGACGCCTGAGCTTCCTCGTGCCAGTCCGGTGGCCTCCACACCGGAGCACGAGTGGGCCGAAGGCAATCCAACCCCCCGTCACGCCCCCTGAGCCTTCGGCCCTTCACCTGGCCGGCTTCGCCCGTTCTCCCGCCAGTCGCGGGCGAAGCCTGCCAGGCCCACCTCTGTCCCCATGCGCTTGCAAGTTCGATCCGCTTCAGATCCCAACCGTCTCACCGAGGTCGACATCGAGTGGCCTGCCACCTCTGGGCTCACGATCGCGGACTTGATCGACACGGTGCTCGGGCCTGGCACAGCCATCTCGTCGGGCCACCTGACCTACCTCGTCGACGGAGCCCCAGCCGGCGGCCAACAGACCCTGGCCGAATCACGGGTCCTCGAAGGTACGACCGTCATGGCCTCAGATGCCCGGACTCCCC
>JAHFUU010000428.1 GCA_023264915.1 Microthrixaceae bacterium
AAGCCGAGCGAAGCGAATCAACCAGCTCGTCGAGGGTTGGCTGTGAGCAAAGGGCATCGAAGATGGCAGCCGACTCGCCTTCGAGCCGGACGGGTTGCTCGTCGTCTGGCCCGATCACCATCCAGCCGTCCAGGGTCGACCTGACGCACGCGACCGGGGTGAGCACATACCGGGGGCTCCCGTCACCTGGGGAACTGGCGCCCGCCCGCCCACCGGCGACGGCGCTTGGGTCGCCGTCGTGAGCGGTCCGGTCTTGGGTGGGCACAGCTGATTGATAGCCGCTCGGGAGCTGTTCGGCTACATGCCTGCCTGCGGTGCCGGGGGTGCCGATGCTCACGGGATCGGCGTGTTGTCGTCGTGGCCTGGGCGGCCGCGCGGGCTGCCCACCGAAGGGCGGTTCAGGCAACCTTGGGTGACCGGGTGAACGCGTCGCTTATCGCGCCGATGACCCGGTCCTGGTCGGTGTCGCTCAGAGACGAGCCGCTCGGCAGGCAGAGGCCCGTGTCGAAGATGCGTCGCGCTACGTCACCGCCCCGCATCGGCGAGGCCTTGTAGAGGGATTGCATGTGCATCGGCTTCCATGCGGGCCGGGCCTCGATGTCGGCGCGGTCCAGGGCGAGGCGCAGCTCGGTCGGCGTCAGCGGGGACTCGGTCGGGTCGAGGGTGATCACGGTGAGCCAGTTGCTCGGCTCGCCGTACGCGGCATCGGGCATGAACCCGACCCCGGCGAGGTCAGCGAGCCCGGCGCGGTAGCGAGCCTTGATGATCCGGCGCCGGGAAACCTTGTCGGTGAGCGTCTCGAGCTGCGCGCTACCGATGGCAGCGAGCAGGTTCGAGAGGCGGTAGTTGTACCCGATCTCTGAGTGCTCGTAGTGGGGCGCGTCGTCGCGGGCCTGGGTCGCCAGGTAGCGGGCTCGTTGCACGAGCGAGACGTCGTCGGACACGACCATGCCGCCCCCTGAGGTGGTCATGGTCTTGTTGCCGTTGAAGGACAGGACAGCGACCTGGCCGAACCTGCCCGCCGGCGTGTGGTCATAGGTGGCGCCGAGCGCTTCGGCGGCATCTTCGACGAGCGCGACGCCGTAGCGGTCACACAGCGCGGAGATGGGGGCGTAGTCGGTGCACTGGCCGTACAGGTCGACGGTGATGACCGCGCGTGGCAGGGGAGCGCCGCTGGCCACCCGCTCGGCGAGCTCGTCTTCCAGCAGCCCGGCATCGAGGGTCCAGGTGTCGGGGTCGGCGTCGATCAGCACCGGGCGGGCCCCTATGTAGCTCGCGGCGTTTGCCGTGGCAGCAAAGGTCAGCGTCGGCACGACGACGTCGTCACCGGCCTCTACACCTACGCCCAGCAGCGCGAGGTGAAGCGCCGCGGTGCCACTTGACACGGCGGCGGCATCCCTCGCCCCGAGGTGGCTGGCCATCTTCGCCTCGAACGCGTCGAGGTGCGGGCCATAGGGGGCGATCCAGTTCGAGTCGAACGCTTCGAGCAGTGCCTCGCGCTCGCGTGGTCCGACATCAGGAGGGGAGAGGAATATCCGTGACACTGCGTCGTCAATTCCACCACATCGGCCATGGGCTCGGGTATTCCCCGGCTGGCCCTGGCCCCTGGCCCGCGTTGAGGACTGCTCCAAGAGGGCAGCGGCTCAGCCGGTTCCGGGACCGATACCAGTTCTGGGCCCTTCGTTGGGCAGGATTTGACACTTCCTGGCGATAGCGTCCAAAGTTCCAGGAAGGTTTCGCTGGTCAGAGAGCGGGCCTTTCAGCAGGCGGAGGGCAGTCGACGGTCGCGGGCCCGTCAATGAACGTCGGAGACGGCTGCTCGCACCGATGGGGCCGGGTCGGGCAGTTGAGCTTGCCGGGCGGGAGAAGCCAGAACCTGCTCGGTAACCCTGCGAGCGGGAAGCCGGTCCGCCGCCTTGGCCGACCAAACGATCGCGGCGATGGGAACGCGCGGTGCAAGCGGTCGTGTGAGCCCGTACGGAATCTGAGTTAACCTTGTTCAGGGAGGAGGTCATCCCGCGAGCACTCGGTCCGGCAGACGGTTGACGAGCAGGGGTTCCTCGGGATGGACGATGCATTGAGCGACTCACAGCCGCCAGCGAGTGATACGACACGCCGGGATCGGACCAAGGCTCCGGCACGGACGTGCCTGTTGCGCGACGTGGGCACCGCACAGGTGGCCACACGTCACGACGTTGACCTGGCAAGCGGCGATGCCTCACATGTTGGCTCGCAACGCCGCAGCCTTGCCGTGTCGGTAGTGCCGGGCCCGTGACACAAGAACGCGAGCCAATGTCCCCTCGACACAGGGGTGGGGGAAGCCAGCCGATGCTGGACTTCGCTGCACCTGACATCACCGAGGCTGACATCGATGCGGTCGCCCAGACGCTTCGCAGCGGGTGGATCACCACCGCTGGCGAGTGCCTGAAGCTCGAGGCCGAGCTGGCCAGCTACCTCGACGTGCCCCACGTGGTCACCACCAGCAGCTGCACCGCCGCGATCGAGATCGCTGTGGCTCATCTCGGGCTCGCGCCCGGCAGCAGGGTCGGTGTCCCGACATGGACCTTCGTCTCCACTGCTCTGTCCGCTGTGCGCGCGGGCCTGATGCCGGTGCTGCTCGACATCGAGCCCGAAACCCTCAACCTGTCACCGCGGTCCCTTGCCGCCGCGACAGACGAGGGCCTCGACGCGGTGATCGGAGTGCACTTCGGTGGGTGCGCGATGAGCCGCGACGTCCATGACGTCTGCGCGGAGGCGGGCATCCCCCTCGTCGAGGACGCAGCCCATGCGCTGGGTGCTACCGATCATCGGGGACTCGTGGCGGGCCAGGGCACCGCTGGCGCGTGCTTCTCGTTCTATGCCACCAAGAACCTGACCTGTGCCGAGGGCGGAGCGCTTGCTACCGACAGTGCCGATCTGGCCGACTTCGCCCGCTCCTACAGGTTGCATGGGCTGAGCCATGACGCCTGGGCGCGCTATCACCCCGAGGCCCCGAGTGGCTATGACCTGCTGGGCCCTGGCATCAAGGGCAACCTGCCCGACGTGCTGGCTGCGCTGGCACGGTCCCAGCTGGGCCGGTTCGCCGAGATGCAGGCCCGGCGCCGCCAGGTCGTCGACTGCTACAGGGTGGGCCTGAAAGAGATCCCAGGGCTCGAGCTGGTCCCCGCCGAGGCCGATCCCGGCTCTGCTGATCACCTGATGGTCGTCCTGCTGCCCGAGAGCGTCGATCGCGACGCGGTGGTCACGGGCCTAGCGGGACTTTCCTGGATAGCCCGTGAGGCTGTGCTGTAGGTGCTGGTCAGGGGCCATGTTTAGGGTGTCGGCGTGTATTACCTAACCCGAGGTGTCAGATGGCGATGGTGACGGCG
>JAHFUU010000429.1:0-1481 GCA_023264915.1 Microthrixaceae bacterium
GTCAGCCCCGCCCGCGACGAGGCACGGAACCTTGTCATAAAGAGAGTTGAGCACGACCCCGCTCGCCCTCCGCGTCGCCACAGCCTGTCCCGGATCCCAGGTTGGAAGGGCCTCGCGCCAGCCCGCCACACCGGTGCCTGCCAGGCATGCCTCGATCTCGGCCCTGTTGTCAGGCCATCGGGCATACAGCTCGTCCCAGCTCTCCCGATCGGAGCGATGGCGCGCGCCGGCTTCACGCCAGTGAGCAAGGACGTCCTCGGGAACGTAGAAGCTCTGCTCGGGCGGAAGACCCATCAGCTCTTTCGTGGCGCGCACCTCTGGTTCGCCGAGCGGGCTTCCGTGGGCGAAGGACGTGTCGGTGAAGGTGGGGGAGGGGTAGCCGATGTGGCTCCGGAGGATGATCACCGACGGCTTGTTCTCGACTGCCGCAGCACCGCGGAAGGCGGCCTCGAGCCGGTCGACGTCGTTCGCGATCTCTCCCACGGTGTCGACATGCCAGCCATAGGCATCGAACCGCTCCGCGACGTCGTCTTCATATGCCAGCTCTGTCGGGCCGTCGATGGTGATGTGGTTGTCGTCATAGAGAACCACGAGCTTGCCGAGCCCGAGATGGCCGGCGAGCGACGCGGCCTCGTGGCTGATCCCCTCCATGAGGCAACCGTCGCCGGCGAAGCAGAAGGTCTTGTGGTCAAAGAGCTGTGACCCGAACCTGGATCGGAGGTTGTGCTCGGCGATAGCCATCCCGACGGCGTTGGAGAATCCCTGACCCAACGGCCCGGTGGTCACCTCGACGCCGGCTGTGTGCAACCGCTCGGGGTGCCCTGGTGTCCTGGATCCCCACTGGCGGAACTGCTCGATGTCCTCGAGGGAGAGGTCATAGCCGGTGAGGTGCAGCAGTGAGTACAGCAGGATCGACGCGTGGCCGTTGGACAGGATGAACCGGTCACGGTTGGGCCAGCCAGGCGATGACGGGTCATATCGCATGACACGCGTCCAGAGCGCGTATGCCGCCGGCGCAAGGGCCATGGCAGTTCCGGGGTGGCCGCTGTTGGCCGCCTGGGGGCCGTCCATCGCAAGTCCCCGCACTACGTTGATTGACTTCAGCTCGATGTCGGTTTCCACGCCCCTTGCTCTCCTGGTTGGCGACAGATCACCGGACACTACTCGCCGACCTGATCACCCCAGGTTGCCAACCAGCCATCGGTTGCAAGGTGGCCGCTCCAGGATGTCCAGAGAAGTCGGCCGGTCAACGAGATGCGGCAACCGCTGACCCGGAGGGCAGCACCCATTCGGCCTCTATCACCGAGTACTCGTCTTCTGTCGTGATCCAGTCAGAGAAGACTCCAGCACCCACGTTGCGAGCGATCTCGGGTGGAAGGCCTTGAACCCCGCGCATCACTCCGACAGACCCGTTCCTGGCCGTCTCCGTCGGGTTGCCGTTGCCATCCCACGGCCCGTCCGAGATGCCCATGAAGATCGTT